>JANWYL010000050.1 GCA_025056955.1 Sandaracinaceae bacterium
CTATCGAGCGGTTGTAGCGATGATTTTTCGCCCACGTTATCCAGTTGTTGAAATAGGTGCGGTGGGTAGGGTTAGAGTGGTTGTAGTAGCACATGGGGATGGCGATGTCTACGATGCCCTCCTCCGTCCATGCCCGCCATCGAGTCAGAGCCCTAACCAATCGGTGATCCCGGTGATCACTTGGATGGTAACCTCAGGTAACGAGCCACCCACAAAGCAAAAGTGTAGATTGAGATTTGGGGCGGCACACCAAGCGAAGTTGGAAAAAGCGAACCATCCGCAACCCACACGTTTTCCATCCCAAACACCTTCCCTTCTTCACTGACAACTGCATTGTGTGCATCCTTGCCCATGCGCAATGTCCCCATTGGGTGAACCGCCATAAGGGGCACATCATTGGGTACAAATCGCGTGACATCCACCTTGTGAAGGTCTTCTTCTTTCCTGAGAACAATAGGTGGAACAGCAGGTATGATGACTTCACGTGCACCACTGGCCCAAAGAAGGCGCGCCGCTGCACGAGCACCCATCACCAGCTGCTCGCAATCGGATGGTGTGAGAAGGTATTGAATCCGTGGGCGTTCCCCATCAAGCAACACCCTTCCCTCGCTCTCGTCATGAAGCATCGGGGTAAGCACCGCCAGATGGGGGTATGAGCGCACGATTTCAAGCCAACTTGGCCCAAACCCAGGCATCAATGCAGCAGCACCTCCAGGGTGAGCAAAACTGGGAACAATCCAAATGCGACGATCTGAACCTTTGCGGAAGTCTAGAAACTCTGTGCATTCGATGCTTTGAGGCACTCCCCGCCAAGCCTCAATCCGCTCCTCGAAACGGCCCACCACTGCACACGCAGGGTGAAGATGAAGGTGAGCACCAATTTGCCCATGGGGATTGGGAAAAGCACTCTTCAGGGCCAGCACTGCACTCCCAATTGCACTGCCTGACAAACACACTCCACGAAAGTGCACCTTGAATTCACCTCGGAAACCACCATCGCCATCAAGCAGGTGCCCAACAAGGTGCTTAGCCCTTTTCCCATCATGGACGATGCGCATCACCCTGGCGTCTGTCACCACGGTCACACCCGCTTCAATCGCTCGTGGAATCACAACAGAGAGGGCGTTGTTTTTGGCATCATATGCGCAACCAAGCTCACAAAAACCACTGCCAATGCAGCGCTCATTTCGGTTATGGTGCATGCGCCCCCCTGCCCACCCTAGCACCTTCAACCCACGCTCGAGGACACGGTTGTGGGGTGATACCTGTTCTTCTCGGATGGGATTCACCCCAAGCAGCGACTCCACTTCCTCAAACAAAGCCTCAAGCTCTTTTTGAGGCAGGGCCAACCCAAACTCCTCACGCCAGGCCTCAAGGATTTCGAACGGGGTACGCTTGCAAAGGTTGAGGTTGTGAACAGTTGAACCACCAAGGCAGCGCCCCGAAAGCACCAGAATTGAAAGGTCATCGCTCCGCTGGCCTCCCGCTTGGCGAAACAGCCTTGGGAGCATTTCCTCTTCGCGCTGACTGAATCCCAAAGCCCGGACGTCCGGCCCCTCTTCAAGAAGAACCACCTCGAAACCACGTCGTCCAAGCTCAAGGGCAGCCATCGACCCCCCAGCACCACTGCCAACGACCGCAATATCGCAGCTGAGTTCAAGAGGGGCTTTGACGTTTCGGCCATGGAAGAGAGGCATGGCACTATCATTCAACTCCATCCACTCTTCTTGTCCACCCTCCAGCTGGACGGTTGACCAAGGGGCCATCGTAACCGATTGCAGCCCACGTGGCCGGGCTTGAAAAGTAAGCAAGCGCGCAAACAGACTTCACAACCTGGAAGGCTCCCCGCAACACTCCAAAGGAGCTTCTCTCCATCGCACGAAGCACCGCGTCTTGTGCATCACCGCTTAGTTTTGTGAAACGACCAAAGTGGCCTGCAAGCCAAGGAAAAAGGTGCTCACAAAGTTGGAGCAAACGCTTAAAGTCACGTTGATCTTGTGCCTCAAGTGAACGCAAAAAGGCATCAACCCTCGCACCGACATCCACAACGACTGGGTCTGGGAAAGGTGAACGAGGTGAAGAAGAATCACCCTCGCGAAACAAGCGCTTTGAAATCGCTTGAATCACGAGGTACTCCCTTGGAGAAAGCACCCTGAGCGATCGCTTGACCTCGAGAGGTAGCTCATCGGATGAGTCGAAAAAAGCCCACACTCCTCCAATTCCTAGGAGCACCCCCCCACCTAGCCCCAGCTTAAGGAGTCGCCTTCTGGTTGTAGATTGCATGGCTTTTTCCAACCACCCCCTTTTTCACCTTGGTGTGCTCCTCCGATCGCAACACCTGGCTAGGGTGCTGCTGGGCACACAGAAAGAGCAGCCATTGGGCACATGCCCATGCTACAGCGGTTCATCTGGCCCATCGGGTCGCAGGGAGTGCCAGGAGGCAGTACTGGTCGAAGCCTCAATTCAACGGTGACGTTCGTGTCTGCCATCAATGGCATAAAGCTATCAACAAAAAGGTGATATTCCCCTTCAGGAATCCCACGCACCTCAATGGTGGATCGCAGATCACCCCCTCCGATATCATCATGGCATCCCCCCTCGAGTTCGCTCTCGGAATCCGCACAATTTCTTCGCAAATACAAAATCGTATCCGTCATCATTGAGGTACCTTCCACTTGCGTGGTGGCAATCAAGTCGTGACCTACAACCGGTGCATTTGGCCGAGGCACTGTGAATTTCAACACCCGCTCAGCTCCCATCGCACGGCTGCAACGTGGTGCGTTCCCTACCGCTTGCCCCTCTCCTCTTGGAATCGTAACCATTTGCCTTGTTGTAGAGGGCATGGTCATTCCAGGAGCGGTGAGGGTGACAGTGGTTGCCATCATGCACAGGTTGCGCACCCCTGGTGGCGCCTCGCAACGACCACCCTCGCACACATTGGGAGGACGGCAAACATTCATTTCATTGCATGACTGTCCATAGCCCACTTCCATCACCATGGAAACCCCCGCCTCCATCATCATGCTCCGCGCACCAAATGCATCGAACACAAAAACCTGGACGCGATTGATATCCGCAATCCTGGGAAGTTCACTGCTTCCTGGCAAAGTCACCAGTTGATTCGTAAATGATGTACCAGCCGGCATGGTATCGAACACCTCAAAATATGGGCCAGTGAAGTCGGGATTGCGCTCCGAGAGCGCAATCGGCATCCCTCCTGCGTTAAGGGCCCTAAAGCCAATCCCAAGCGCATTTGACTCTGCATCCATTCCGGTGACTGCGATTTCAAAGCGCCGATCCCCCACCCTCCGCGCCGTGACATTCGTCAGAGTAGGCGCAGTGTTTGGATGAGTCCTGATCCGAAGCTCGTATGGTCCGCGGTTCATTCCAGAGCCGCCTCCCCCTGAACCCGCAAAGCCAGTCACAATGAGGTACACCGTGCTACCACCCCGTGCCATGAAGCGACCTTCGGTCCTTAGCTCACCTCTTCTTGCGTCGTCAAAACAGCTGAAGGCCAATTCTTCTGGAGCCGTCATGCAGTTGGTCCTCACTTGAACAACCGTATCAAAGTTCTCGGGAGTCCCATCATTCACCAGGCTAAACTCGATGCCCACTTCACCTGAGCCTGGAATTTGGACAGCAATCACGTCTTGGGGTGGGCGCATCGTAGGATCTACCGTTCCCAGAACGCCGCATCTTCCAAGATCCAAAGCCCCAGGAGGCCCCATGGTGGTGTCCCCTCGAATGACGGCTTCCATCCCCATCATCAGGCTGATCTGGCGTGGCATGGCACAGGTCCCAAGCGTTCCGCCAGGTGGCATCATTGGGCTGTCCGGCATCATTGGCCTGGCGTCTGAGGGGGGCATGCCATCTTGGGCCATAGGCCCTCCATCCATGGGCATCGGATTTCCGCCTCCTCCACCACAAGCCACAAGCCCTAGGCTCCACCCTACGATGCTTCGATACAACCAATCAAACGTTTTTTGCAAGCTTTGCACTTGTTTGCGCATGGACGCATATGGTAGCCATAGAACCTCCACTGTCAACGTTCACTTGCCCACACCCACATCACCATGTCCGCGCTTCAAAGATCGATCTTTTTTTATCAAGCACCAACCACAGAAGCGCTTCTTCGGTTGTTGCTAGAGAAGCTGCAAGCACTGGGCCGTGGAAGTGTTTTTGCTCCCGTTTACATAGTGGTACCCAACCAAATGTTCGCACGCCTGATTGAAAACGAAGGAGCACGAGCCAGTCGCTCGGGCTGCGTTGCTAACCTGCGCTTTCTTTTGCTCGACGAGTGGCTCTCCCTCACAGTGTTACGTTTGGGCCCGAGCATCCTCCACAAGCTGCGTTCTCATCAGATCGAAACCGCCTTTTTGGCCATGCACCTTACCCCCAAAGACTGGTGCCGGCTGATTTTGCGAGAAGTGCTGAAGGGTGATTTATTCGAGCAGCTCAATCCCACGCCCTTTGATTCACCCGCCTCGCAATCCCCTACCCAACGCGATCAAACTTCCGATTTCCCATTTACCAACAACCCCAAAGACCCCTCACAAGGTCAACGCTTGGTTGAGCTGGCTCGAACGATTTCCACTTTGTTTTTTGAGTATGTGCGCACGCGATGCGACTGGGTTGAATGCTGGAAGCGCGGGCAACTCGTCAACTTGGAGGGACAAAGCGAGCAATGGCACCACAACCAAAAATGGCAGGCAGCCCTTTTTCATCGGATCATCACCAACTACCAAAACCCGTCCCCCCCTTCCCTACCTCAACCAACTTACCACCTGATTTTTGGATTTAGCCACTTCACGCCCCTTGCCATGAAGTTGATCCACGCGATCAGCGAATTCGAGCTGGTCTTGGTTTTTTCATTCAACCCATCTAAGGAGCTTTGGTTCGAAAGCAAAACAAGCGAGAATGAGCCACAAAACCCAATTCTCCACAACTTGGGGCAAGCGGGGAAATACCATATCCAACAGGCTGCAAAACTTGTAGACCACGACTTTGAGTTTCTAACCTCCTCACTTTCAACACTTCCAGCCACCTCAGCGCTTCAACACCTTCAGCGTGAGATCATTGAGGACCGCACACCTTCACCTTGCCACCCCGATACGAGCCTCGTGTTGCTCGAGTGTCCAAACCTCCGGCGAGAGGTGGAAGCGGTCATCCTCGCCGCTGCCTCCATGGTAGCCGCCTCTGATGCCATGGCTCAAAAAACACAAAAAGAAGCGCTGCGATGGAATGAAATTTTGTTCATTTACCCAAGTCAGGTTGGAGCACGTTATCTTCTGGAAATCGAGCATGTCATCGAATCCATGCAGCTTCGCCTGGGATCCCTCACGATCCCTTGGTCCACCCACAGTGCCCTCAGGGCGCCTCGCAATCGGGTGATAGATGGTGCAATCCGGCTTATTGAGTTTTTTGCCCATAAGCCAACCCGCAAGTCCCTCCTCACCCTCGCTCGTCACCCCCTTCTCTCTCCAGCGTTGTCGGTTGAACACAAAAGGGTATCCCACGACAACGAGCTTTGGACTGAGCTGTGCGTGAAGGCATCCATCATTCGGGGGATCGATGCCAGTGACCTTGAAAATTCCTACGTGGAGGAAGAAATCAAGCACAAGGGGATTCACTTTGACCAAGGCGTCCACCGACTGGCTTTGGCGATGGCGTACCCCCCCAATGCCACCGTTGAACCCGACAATATTGGAAGCACAGATCCTCACATTCCAATTGGTGATTCCAATGCGACGCTTGAGTTTATCACGTGGGTTCGTTCGTTGCTTTCCGATCACCAACATCTCAATATTCACCAATGCCCCCTCTCGGAATGGGGCACCATCTTTCAATCCCTCCTCCAGTCATATCTTCACCCATCGAACAGGGATGAGCACACCGAGCTCATGCACTGCGTTGAAATCATAAAAGAAACGCTTGGGACTCAAAATTCACCTGGCGCCGATGCAGTTGTTCCCGCTTCAATCTCCCTTCACCTTGTGTTGAATGCGCTCCTCGACCAACGCACCGTAATAGGTCAACCTCAATCCCGTGGGGCACTCGTGGGTTCGCTTCTGGAGCTCAGGGGCCTTCCCTGTCGTGTGGCCTTCCTGATGGGGATGAGCGAGTTCCACTTTCCCTCTGACACCAATCACTCTCGGCTCGATCTGCGGCGCGATGCCCCCCTTCCCAGTGACCTGCGTCTTGAGGAACGCGAGCGATATGCCCTGCTTGAACTCTTGCACCAGGCCAAGGATCGCGTGTGGTTCTCGTACGTGAGCCAGGATGAACAAAGCGGAGATCTGGTTGAACCATCCCCCATCATTCGAGATCTCGAACGTGCACTCGGGTCGATGACAAAACTCGAAATCCAAGAGTCAGAAGACTGGTTAAAGGCCCAGTCATCCGACTTTTGCAAGCTTATCACCGATGATCCAATCGCGCTACCGCTTGTCGAAAAGACGGTGATCACCCTATCTTCCTCCCCCAAAAAGGTAGCAAATGAGCGCCCCCAATACGATGTTGGCCAAGAGCAAAAAACCACCTGCGCTTCACCCATCACTCGAAAAGGCTTAGGTATTAACATCAGGATCGACACCTTGCGCTTGTTTTTGAAGTGCCCAATTCAAGGCCAAGCCAGTCAATGGATTCGTTTTCCACACGACTACAAAAAGGCAGAGATCGAAAGGGAGCGACTTCTCATCTACAAGTTCACCCAACACCAAATCGCCTTCGAAGCACTGCTCGCCTGTCTCGCCTCACCTTCTCAAAACGGCGATTGGCAGAAGACAGTTGATGAATGGGTGCGCAAACTGATTTCTGAGAAAAAACGCAATGGTGAGTTTCCGCTTGGCATGCTTGGTGATGAGCTTGTTCCCCAAATCAAGGAGCAAGCATTGGTGTGGTTGGAGCAAATCCTTCATTGCACGACCGACGCAAAACTGCAGTTGATGCACCTCGGCAATGTGCACCAACCACGAATTCCACGCAAAGCAGACAAACGCCCCCCTCTGATTCTTCCTCTCCCATCCCCCACCGATTCTCCTGCCATTCGAATTGAGGGAAGCTTGTCTCCCTTGCTTGTTGGTCGAAATGGTGAATTCTTGGTTTACTTGATGAGTGGGAAGGAAAGAGAGCGGTTGTTTTCGACCCAACTCGATGCCTTTTTGGATCATGCACTTCTCTGTGCGATGGGTGAATCTCATGAGCGCCGCCTCATCACCCTCCACCCAGATCTGAAACCCAACACAACGCCAGAGCCAACCACTTACCCCAAAATCGATTCTCAAGAAGCACGGGCATGGCTCTCTTCCCTGGCATTTGAGCTCAGCGCACCGGAAATAAAGGAGGAGTTTTTTGTGGCGGATTGCCTTTTGGATTCCGAGCCTCCATCTGTTCTCGGACCCAACCAAGCCTCTTCAGTCCAGACTCAATGCCTCGAGTGGGCTTCAAGGTGCGAGGAGGTGCTCAACCAGTGCCATGCGGAGTTCAAGGACAAAGCCGAATCCTCTCCCCCTTCTTTGCCAGATCACGTGCGTTTTGGCCCTTTGCGCCCTAGGGTTGTCTTAAACTATTCTCCCCCCTCTCGAGAGAGGCTTGCAGAAATATTGGAAAAGCGTTTCTGGTTTGTCGCCCCAAAAAGCACCTCACATTTTTCTCAAGCCCCGCTCTAGCCAACTGAAACGAGGATGATTCGGCTCGCTTTCCCCGCCATCGACGAACGAGAGGTTCAATCCGTCGCAGCGGTATTGAACACTGCCCAACTGGTTTCTGGGCGACTGGTTGAGCGTTTCGAAGCAGAGCTCGCTGAGCGCACAGGGAGAAAATACGGAATTGCCGTCTCGAATGGCACGACAGCTCTGGCCTTGGCCATGGAGGCGCTTGGGGTGTATGGAAAGCAAGTCATCGTGCCAGCGCTCACGTGGCCCAGCCCTGCCCATGCCGCCGTGTTGGCGGGTGCCCGCCCCCTCCTCGTCGATATTGATGAGAAGGAGTGGAACATCGATCCCAAGGATGTTGCAGCCGCTGTAACAGACGAAACGGCCCTGATTGTGGCGATTGACCAGTTTGGCGTGCCCGCACGGCATGAGGAACTCGCACAGGCTGCAGCCGTCCGGGGTACAACTCCCCTTTTCCTTGAGGATGCGGCCTGTGCCCTTGGCTCCGCGCTGGGGGGCCGTCCTTGTGGCTCTTTTGGGGTGGTGAGCATCATTTCCTTTCACCCGCGCAAGGTGATCACGACAGGGGAGGGAGGAATGTGCCTGACCGACGATGGCGATCTGGCCGAGCGCATCCGTCAGAGCCGCAATCACGGGCTCGATCACAAGGGGCGCTTCGTTGTGGCCCGCGGCAATGCCCGCATGACAGAAATCCAGGCAGCAATTGGGCTTGCCCAACTTGCAAAGCTCGAAAAAATTGTGGCCCGCAGGCGCGAAATCGCGGCGCACTATCGGGCACGTTTAAGCGATCTGCCCCTTTCCTTCCAAAGCGCGCCAGATTCTGCTCAAAGAAATGAGCAAAGCTTTGGATGCGTGCTGCACTTTGGAGGGGAATCGACAAGGAACCGCTTCATCGCCTCGGCCCGAAGCATGGGGGTTGAGCTCGGCCCTTTGAGCCATCACCTGGGCGTTCTCCCGAGCCTCGCTCCTTTTGGGCCCCACCGCCCCACGCCGATTTCCGCTCATGTGGCACAAAGGGGCTTTGCCCTCCCCATTCACAGCCGCCTTTCAGACGAAGAAGTTGAAACAGTGATCCGCACAGTGCGTCGTTGCATCGAAGAGGTGGTCAGCGATGACAACTGAAACCAAGGGCGACTCCGTGCTGGTCGTCAAAAACTTGAGCAAGGTTTTTTACCTTGGGCTGTTTCGCAAGCGCGTCGAAGCTGTGCGGGGCGTTTCGTTTGAGGTGAAACGTGGAGAAACATTTGGTCTCCTGGGCCCAAACGGCGCTGGCAAAACGACCACGCTCAAGATGGTTTTGGGCTTGGTTTTTCCCAGCGGTGGTTCGATTCGGATTTTCGACTTTGAGGGCCCAACGCCTCAAGCCATGAAGCAAATTGGCTACCTACCAGAGAGCCCCTATCTCTACCAGTATCTCAAGCCGCTTGAGTTTTTGGACCTTTGCGGGCGCCTCTACGGGCTTTCAGCTGCTGAACGGAAAAAAAGAGGGGAGGAAGTGCTTGCGAAAGTGGGCTTGCTTGCGGCTGTGGACCGGCCGATTGGGCGTTTTTCAAAAGGAATGATGCAGCGGATGGGGCTGGCCCAGGCCCTGCTTCACGACCCTGCCTTTTTGATCTTCGATGAACCGATGAGCGGCCTCGATCCGATCGGGCGCAAAATGGTGCGCGACATCATCCTGGAAGAGCGCAAGCGCGGAAAAACGATTCTTTTGACAAGTCACATCCTTTCGGATGTCGAGCTTTTATGCGATCGAGTGGCGATCGTGCATCGGGGGCGGGTAAGTGCCTATGGCGCGCTCAGCGAGCTCCTGCGTCCTGAAGTCAGGCAAATCGATATCGAAATTGAGCTGCCATCGCCCCCCTCTTTTCGTGGGCTTGAAGAGCTCCTTGCCCAGCTCAAAGGAAATGTGAACCGTTCACTGTTGGGGCAAAGCCACGGGCGCTTCATGTGCTCAGTGCCTGGCCATGCTGCAGCCCAAAAGCTGATCCAATGGGTTTTTGAACAAGGAGGGCAGCTCATCGAACTTCACGAAAAGCGAGAAACCCTCGAAGATCTTTTCATGCGAGGAGCGCTTTCTGCAACAGACTGAAACAATTGAAACGACATGTTTCATTGTTCGTATTGATGATGGGTAAGCCATGGGCGGGCAAAAACCAAGCGCAAAGCGCCATCTCGGAGTTGAATGGCCTCAAGCCGCAGGGCCTCAACGATCAGGGCTCCTCCAGGAGCTCCGGCAAATTTTTTGACCCATGCCATTGTCTGGAGATCGACCCGGAGCTGGCTCCCTTCGCGCTCAACCAAAGGCACGTCCCCGCTCTGAATCTTTGCAAAAGGTCCCCAAATGGCGCGGGCCACAAAAGCAGCCAAACAAGCCACCATGTTTCGAACTGTTTCATCATTGACACGTTCCGGTGGAATAACGGAAAAGGCGAGTTCCTTGGCTCCACGGGGAGCAAAACGTGGAGGCATGGGAACAAGTCGGACCTCTATCCAATCGCCCAGGCTGTTCTCTGCGCTGATGTCCACGCCCTCCTTTCGGATGCGTAAGCCAAAGGAGCGCAAGTTTTTTGATTCCAAAAGGGCTTGGCTGATCATGCGCTCATCAAGTGAAACCCCCAAAGAAAGCAGGTCTTCGATCCGATCGCGCATCTTTTGAAAGAAGGCGTGATTGGTGAGGGCCTCCTCCACTTTTTGAAATCCCCTTGCAATTCGACTGCGCAACCACTCCATCGCACTGCCCTCGCCTCGGGTGCGACCACTAGTGAAACTCACGCTGTGGGCCTTGCATCGGCCCTGGCTCATAGTGACGCATCAAGAAATCAAAGGCCTCTGCAATCACACGCCGCATTTCTCGGGGCATGATCAAACGCGAAATCGACCCCAAGGACAAGGCCTCTCGCGGATTCATGAGCTCCTCTTCGTAACGCGCGGCCATCTCTGCTTCTCGTTCTCTCAAAAAGGCCTCCGCCTCATCCGGATTCATCCGCTTTGCCTGCGCGCGAATGGCGCGAAGTTCCTCTTTGTATACAAACTCCTTGCCCGCTGGCCCCATCACAGCCACGCGGGTCGTTGGAAGCGCCAGCACCAAATCAGCCCCTGTTGCATAGTTATTGAAACAAGCATACGCACCGCCAAACGCGTTGCGCACAATCAGCAAAATCCTGGGCGTGCGCACGTCGACAATTGCATCCAGGAGAGCCCGCCCTGCTTGAACAATCCCCATCGCTTCCTGTTCTTTCCCCGGCAAAAATCCGGTCGTGTCCTCGATGAACAAAAGAGGAATGTTGTAGATGTTGCAAAAGCGGATGAAACGAGCTGCCTTGTAGGCAGCTGCCACATCGATTTGACCGGAGTCGACCGCACTGTTGTTTGCAACAATTCCAACGACGTAGCCACCGATTCGGCCAAAAGCACAGATCATGTTTCGAGCACGTTGTGGTTGTACTTCAAAATAATCGCCATAATCACAGAGGTCTTGAATCAAAAATGAAACATCAAAGGGCGTGTTTAAGCCTGTTGGAGACTCAAAGGTGCGACGCAAGAGGAGATCAGTGTCAATTGTTTCACGGCTTACAGGATCACTTGTTGGGATGTATGGCGGTGCTTCACGGTTGTTGCTAGGTATGTAACGCAAAATCCGAATGGCTGTTTCAAGCGCCGCCACCTCGTCCTGCACCGTAAAGTCCGCAACTCCGGAGGCCCCATGCACACTTGGCCCCCCGAGCTCATCTGGTGAGACCTCCTCGCCCAGCACGGATTTGACGACAGCTGGTCCGGTCAAGCCGAAAAAAGTGCCCTCAGGTTGAATAACGAAAGAGCCCTGGCGAGGCAAATAGCTGCCTCCTCCCGCGTTAAAACCAAACATGCACATGATGCTTGGCACAACCCCACTGATCTTGCGGAGTGCGGTAAAGGCCTCGGCGTACCCATCAAGCCCTCCGACCCCTGCAGGCACATAGGCGCCAGCGGAATCGTTCATTCCAATCACAGGGATGCCTCGTTTTCCTGCGAGCTCAAAAAGCCGCGCAAGCTTCCGACCATTTGCGGCATCCATCGAACCAGCCCGCACCGTAAAGTCGTGTCCATAGCACGCCACCTCTCGCCCCTCGACCCGAATGATGGCAGTCACAAGAGATGCGCCGTCCAAATTGGGCCCCCAATTTTCGAAAAGCACCATGGGGGTTTCTCTGCTGAGCACTGCGATGCGCTCCCACACCGTCATCCGCCCCTTTTGGTGCTGCCGGACGATCGCTTCGACGCCCTGGCTTTTGCGTGGTCGCTCTCGCAATGACTGAGCTTGGGCCAGGGCCCGATCGTAGGGTGACGAGGTGGGGGCTTCTGATGGTTTGGCCTCAAAAGGATGCTCAAGAGAGGGCAAAACCGTATCCATCTCTTCTGGTATGAAGGAAAAAGGCCTTCAATGCAGCCCAAAGCCCACGCACCGCCCCTGAGCCCCGATATCCTTGCGGTAACGCATGCCTTCGAAGCGGATGCGGCTGACCCCGCGATAAGCACATTCGATGGCTGCTTCCAGATCCATCCCCATTCCCGTCACTGTCAGCACCCTCCCTCCTGCACTTTCGAAGCTTCCATCCTCACGCCTGCGGGTGCCAGCATGAAATACGCACACCCCTGCCTCCTGCTCGGCCTCTTCGATGCCATCGATTTTCTGGCCAGTTCGGGGAGCATCGGGATACCCCTCTGATGCCAACACCACCGCCACGGCACTCGATGCATCAAGCTCTAGGCGCATCTCTCCCAGGTCACCGCCTGCGGCTTTTTCAAAAAAGGGGTAAACATCATCCCTCCATCGGCGCATGAGCACCTGCGCCTCCGGATCACCAAAACGAACATTGAATTCGAGAACGTATGGTTGATCACCGACAACCATGATCCCCACAAAAAGCACCCCGGTGTAAGGAATGCCTTTCAAACGCATCCCATGGAGCAGGGGTTCAACGATCTCCTTGGTGATTTTTTCCTCGAGCTCTTGATGAACAAATGGCACGGGGGAATACGCTCCCATCCCGCCTGTGTTTGGTCCACGGTCTCCATCCTCCAGCCTTTTATGATCCTGGGCCACTCCGATGGGCAAAAAGCGCCTGCCATCTGAAAGCACGTGATAACTGATCTCCCTCCCCACCAATCGCTCCTCAATCACCACTCTGCTCCCCGCATTTCCAAACTTTCGCTCCCTCATAAGAATGTGGAGGGCTGCAAGTGCTTCATCGATCCCTTGGGTGACGAACACCCCCTTGCCAGCGCAAAGCCCATCTGCCTTCACCACGAGGGGGCGCTTTGCCTCCCTGACGTAGCGCTCCGCCTCCTTGAAATCATCAAACACGGCAAAAGGGGCCGTTGGAATGCCAAACTCGCGCATGATTTCTTTTGCGAAAGATTTCGACCCCTCGAGCCGGGCAGCAGCCCGCACAGGCCCAAGGGCCAGAATGCCTTCGCTCCGCAAAAGATCAACCAAGCCCCCAACAAGGGGAGCCTCCGGACCAATGACCACGAGATCCGGCTTTTCTCGACAAGCAAGCAAAACGATCCCATCGAGGTCATCGGCAGCCACTGGCGCAAGCCTGGCCAGTTTTCCCATACCTGGATTGCCCGGCGCTGCAACCACTTCCCGAACCATGGGTGATTTGGACAGCTTCCACACGAGGGCGTGTTCCCTCCCTCCACTTCCAACCACCAAAACCTTTTTTTTGTCCATAGGAGATGCTTCCCAAGCACTTAGTGTCGAAAATGGCGCCTTCCTGTCAAAACCATGGCGATGCCAAACTCGTCAGCACGTGCCACCACTTCCTCATCCCTTACCGAGCCACCTGGCTGGACAATTGCTGCAATTCCCATCGCTGCTGCCGCCTCAACACCGTCAGGAAAGGGAAAGAAACCGTCTGAGGCAAGCACGCTTCCTCGCACCTTGTCCTCCCTCCCCTTCACTGCAATTTCAACGCTGCCGATCCGAGAGGTCTGCCCACCACCAATCCCCACCGTTTCAGCATAAGGACCACGTGCTTGAGCCACCACAATCGCATTCGATTTCACGTGTTTTGCGACCTTCCACGCAAATTCGAGCCCAACCCACTCCTCTTCTGTTGGAAAGCGCTTCGTCACCACCCTTCCCTTCCGCACTTCACCTTCTGCGTTTCGATCCACCTCCTGCACCAACACCCCTCCGTCAATCGAACGCAACTGCAACACCACACCCCCTGACACCCCCCGAGCACCCACCTCCAAAAGCCTCAAATTCTTGCGCCGGCGAAGCAAATCGATGGCCTCCGCTTCGTAACCCGGCGCCACAACGCACTCGATAAAGGTTTCGAGGATCAGCTTGGCGGTGAGGCCATCAACCACGCGGTTCAGTGCCACAACTCCTCCAAAAGCCGAAACAGGATCCGCATCCCGAGCCCGCTGATAAGCCTCGCTGACCACGCTGGCTGTGGCCACTCCACACGGAGTGGCGTGCTTGATGATGGCTGCAGCAGGAAGCTCGAACTCTGAAACAAGGGCCCATCCCGCATCGCCATCCAGTAAATTGTTGTAGGAAAGCTCCTTACCACCGGCACCCACCTGAGCAGCCTTGGCAAAGCATTCTTTGGCGTGGGGATAAGTGTACAAGGCAGCCCTTTGATGTGGGTTTTCCCCGTAACGCAAAGCAGTCCACTGCTCCAGACGCAATATCAGCTGGGACGGAAACAATACCTCCCCGCCGTCGCCCTCTTTTCGGCTCAAGTGGTCGGCGATTGTCGCATCATAGGCAGCGGTGAGCCCAAAGGCCTTTACCGCCAATTGCTTTCTCCACTCAATTGAAGGTTTCTGGCCTTTCTGGATCACCTCGATCAAGGCCTGGTAGTCACTTGGATCAACCACCACAGTGACCCGGGCGTAATTTTTGGCCGCTGCTCGAACCAGTGCCACACCACCAACGTCGATCAG
>JANWYL010000051.1 GCA_025056955.1 Sandaracinaceae bacterium
GGCCGAGGCGCTCCTGGCACGGGCAGCCATGCTTGAAAGCGCGGCCGATAGGCCAAATGCAGGAGCAGATCTCCGTTTTCGGGCGCTTCTTGGTGCAGCAGAGCTCCGTGCATGGGCCCGTGATCTCGATGGGGCCCTGGCGCTTGTCGAACGCGCCTATGCCATAAACAGCGACCACCTGCCGCTGGTCCGTTTTGCCCGTTTGCTTGCTGCTGCAAGTGGGCGCATTGAGGAGGCTGAGAAATGGCTTGAGCGCGAAATCGCTTGCGCCCGCAAAAATTCAAAAGACCAGAACCGGGAGTGGGTATTTCTTCAAGCCCTTCTCGTTTCGATGAGGATTCGAAGGGGGAATTTGGCTTCCGCCCAAGAAGCTGCGCGCGAAGCCTTTGAGGCTTTTCCTTGTCTTTTGACTGCGCTTTTGGTGCTTGTGGCAGGCGGAAATCCCCAAACGCTTTTTGCGGGAAGCAGATGGCTGGAGCACCACCTTGGGGGCCCACTCGTTCGAACGATTGTGTTTCATGCCTTGGCTCAGCTCGATTTCACATCGTTTCCATCTCCGAGCGAAGCGCCGCTTTCGCCTGCCCTGATTCTTTCGTGGCTCCTCCGTTCGGAAAAGCCAAGCGAGCGCGCGCGCCTTTGGGCCTTGCTTGCCACCAAGGTTGGAGGCGAGCTTGCCCATGCCGCTTTGACCCTTGCAGCGTGTGAAGGAAGCGCTTCTGGCAGTGAGACGGAATTCCTTGAGCCCGCGGTGCAAAAAGGAAGGCCCCTGGCCATTGCCCTTGGGCTTGAGGAGGCCGTGCGAACGCAGCGCAGCGCCCAGGAGCTTGCCCGGATCGAAGCGCTTGCTCCCCACCTGAGAGGTGGAGATCGAGCGAGTTGGCTTGCTCGGGCAGCCCTTCTTTCCAGCGCCGATTCTGAGCGTGCTGAAGCATTGATCAGGGCGGCGGTTCAAGCCGAGCCTGCGCTTGGGGCAATCGACGCGGCCCGTGAGCGGCTGGCAGAGGTCGATCCCGTAAAAAGGCTTGAATTGGCCGAGCGGATTGGCCCCCTCCCCGCGGCTGCTCAGCTCGCATTTGATCGAGGAGCCGTGGGGCTTGAGCGGAGCCTCTTTGAGCGTGTTCTTGAAAAAGAACCTCTCTTCTCAATCGTGTGGATCGATACCTGGGCCCAAAGCGAGGACCTTGATCGCGTTTTCGAAGAGCATTTGGGGCAGCGGGAGGCCCATGCCAATGAAGCTGGGATCTCGTTCATTCGCGCTTTTCTGGGCGACCCAGTGGCTGCGCTCGAAGCCTATGCCAGTGCCCCCTCAATCGCCACAGCCCTTGTGCGCACATTTTTTGCTCAAACCCCCGAAGAAGCTGCATTGGGCTGGTCGGATTTTGCTTCAAGCGCTGGGATTACTACATGGGCTGCTTTGGGGATTCGAGAAAGCGCTCGGGCATGGCTTGGTCTTTCTCCTGAGCACAGCTTCGAGCTTCTGAATGCCCTCGTACCCTCTCTCAAAGGCGCGTGGGCAATTGGCATCCTGGCTGCCCAAAGGCTTGGCCGACCAGAACTCATCGCTCGGGCATGGGAGCGCTACGCGGAAAGTGTGGAACGCCCAAGCGAACGGGCCTTTTTCTGGTCTCGCTCTTCGCTTTGGGCCATCGAGGCCGGCGAAAGCGCCCAAGCCCTCCGTTGGCTGCGCCATGTGGATCGTCTATTTCCTGGCGATCCATTTCTCGAGTTCCTCGAGCCGAGGCTTGCTCGGCGCCTGGGGGAGGCCCTTGCCACCCAAGGCCTTGCTTTGCGTTTTGCCGAGCCACCGCTCTGGGTGGTCTTCGAGGCCCATCGCTCGATTGAATTCGAGGATTCCTCTTTTGCGAAGGAAGCCCTCGCAAATGAGGCTCAAGGAGTGGTGGCGCGCTGGCTTCAATTCCTCGAAGAGCGAAAAAAGGCAAGCGTTGAAGCCAAGGGCGAGGAGCCCTGGTCAAGCCTCCGGATGGCTGAGGAGAGAGTGGATCGAAGCCCAGAAATTCAAGCCAAGGAACTTTTCGCCTTTGTTCCAAAGCTTTCTGCTCCAGAAGATCGGGCTGCGCTTCTGCGGCTGTCCTACATGCTCTCTCTTGCTGCCTCACCCAACGAATGGCTGGAGCGCGAGTGGTTGCGGCATGCGGCTTCTGCCATTGAAGCCGATCCCCGCATTGCTCGCATCGCCTTTGGCCTCGGCCTCGCTCTTGGGGCAGATGGGGTGGCTCGGGATGCAGGGTTGGCCTTTTCCCAATTCCTCCAAGGTGCAGATGAAAAAAGCAGTGTCGCTTACCATGCTTGCGTGTTGACCGCTTATCCCTCTCGCGAGCTTGCCCGCCAAAGCCTCGAGAGGCTTCTTGTGTTGGAAAGCATTGCCCCTGATCATCCCTTGCTCTCAGAAGGGATCGCGCTTTTGGCACTTGAATCCGGAGAAGTCGAAATCGCAAGCCAAGCTTTTGAGCGGGCGGCGCGGGTGGCCCAGTACCCTCGACGCAAGGCACGCCTTTTGTTGAACGCTGCAGAAGCCCTTGAAGACATGGGCGTTGAAGCCTCGCGCCTTGCCGAAGTGCTCAAGCGTGCTGCCCAAGTGGACATCACCTATCCCCACCTTTTTGAAAAGTTGGCTTCCGTGCTCGAAGAGCTCGAGGACAAAGAAAGCCTGCGCTTCTTTGTGGAACGAGCCATTGAAAGCGGCTTGGTTTCGGAGCCTCCTTGGCGCCTGCCCTTGCTCCAAGCACGGCTGTGCGAAGAGGGCGGGGATCGGATGGGAGCGCGAAACGCCCTTCGCAAGGCCATTGAAGCCATGGCCGAGGCCGAAGGAAGCCAAGAGCATCTGGCAGCCCTTCGCAAACTCGCTGAGCTCTCCCTCGAAGACGAAGACTATCGCGCCGCTGGAGAGTCCCTCGTCAACTTGGCCCGTTATTCGAGGGATCCCTCTGAGCTGCGCTGGATTTTCTTTGAACTTGGAACAATCTATGACAAGCACGTCCCTGACGCCAAAAGGGCCGAGGCAGCTTATCGGCGCGTTTTAAAACTTGCGCCTGGCGACGGAGAAGCCTTGGCCCGTCTTGTAAGCCTCTATCGTCGGGAGGGAAATATTCAACAAGCCGTTGAAACGCTTGAGGAGTTGCTCAAGGCAGAGATGGATCCTGATCGGGCCCGCTCTCACCGCCTGGAGCTCGCTCGGATTTACGAAGAAAGCGGCGACCTTCGGCGAGCAGAGCAGGTGCTCGAAGCCACTCGCCGCAACCACCCGACTGATCTTGAGGCAATTCGGGCGCTTGCTGATTTTTACCGCCGGCAGCAAGCCCATCCAGCGCTTGCGATGCACTTAAACCGCGCCGCTCAAGACTTTCGCACCGCCCTCGCCAAGGATTGGTCAGACGAAGCCGCGTGGGTGGGCTTGGTAGAGGTTCTCCTCTGGAGAGGTCGGCACGATGCAGCCTCTGCCGTGGCCTCGGCAGCCGTCGCGGCCGGCATCGTCAATAGCGAAATTGGTAAACTCGTCAACGAGTCGGGAGCCGCTCCTCCCTGTCGCTCTCGCCTGGACTCCCCTGAAGTTGCCGATGCGATCGCTCCTCCAGAACTTCCAAGCGCAACGCGGGAGTTTTTCTCTGTGTTATCGCCTTTTTTGGATCGCATGTATCCTTATGACCTCCGCTCACAACGGGCGGAACGCCTTTCCAGTCGGGACGCGTTGCTCAGCCGCCTGGTACAGGGTATTGGCCAAGGACTTGGAAGCCCTGAGCTCGAGGTCTGGGTGGCGCCCGGCTCTCCGCGCTTGTGCACAAATGTTGCCACAAAGCCTCCTCAGATCTTGGTTGGCCGTGACCTCCTTGCAGCCTCGCAAGACGAGCTTATTTTCCTGCTCACACGTGCAGGTTACCTTGCGAAATCAGGCCTGGGGCTTTTGCCTCGAATCCCTTTGTCTGAGCTTGGCTTGATTTTTGCTTCTTTTGCCAGCCGCCTTGACCCAGGCTTGGCCTCTTCGGTGGATCCAAGTCTGCTCCAGGAATTCTCAAGGCGCCTTCAGCGCCACGTGCCTCGCAAGCACTTTGAAGATCTCGCCCCCCTCGCCCTCGAGGGCTGGGGAGCGATTGGAGCCGAGCCAGCTCGTCTTGTGACCGCAGCTTTTGAGATGGCCAATCGCATCGCTCTGCTCTTTGGGGGATCGGTTCCAGGGGCGCTTTCTGCCCTTGCGCGTTTGGCCGGCCTGGGCTTGGATCCCACCGAACGCTCGATCTCCAAAATGATTGGGCTTAGCGAGGTGCGCTCCCTTCTCTCCTTTGCCATCTCTGAGTCTCATTTTGAAGCCAGGCGACGGGCTCAAGGCCTTTCCTAGCCATGGCTGCGCGAGAAGCATGGAAAAGGATTGGAATCCTCGGTGGGAGTTTCGACCCACCTCACCTTGGTCACGTTTTCCTTGGGGCCACAGCCCTTCTTTGTGCTCAAGTTGATGGTCTTTTCGTCATTCCCGTCTGCGTGCATCCCTTGGGCAAGCCACTTTCGCCTTTTGTTCACCGCTTGGCGATGACGCAGTTGGCCTTCCGCGTTCTCGATCCCGAACGGGTGCTCATTTTGGACATCGAAGCCAAACTCCCTGAACCCAACTGGACCTACCGCACCCTTGAGGCCCTCCGGGCCCACTTTCCCAAAGCGGACCTTGTCCTCGTCCTTGGCGAGGACAGTGCCCGCGAGCTCGATCGCTGGCAGCGCCCCGAAGTGATCCGATCCTTGGCCTCGCTTTTTGTTGTGGGCCGCGGCCTCTCTTCGATGCCTTTTGCGCTTCCGCCAATCAGCTCGAGCGAAATCAGGGCCCGTGTCCGCCAGGGGCAAGGGGTTGAAGGCCTTGTGGGAAGCGAGGTCGATGCATACATTCGCCGTCATCACCTTTACCGCGAGCCATGAGCAAAGCGATCGATCTTCTCATCATCGGGAGGGGCCGAGTGGGGCGGAGCCTCGGGCGGGCGTTCCGCCGCGCGCAACGCTCAGTACGGATTTGGAGTGGCCGGGCCTTTATGGCCAACCCCCTCCCTTCTCTTCCTCCCGCTTCTGTGATTTGGATCACTGTTTCTGATCCCCACATCGAAGCCGTATCGCGGCATTTGGCCTCTGCCCTGGGAAAGGCTGGCTTTTTGCCATCAATTGCCCATGCCTCTGGCGCCCTCCCGCCTTCCGTGCTTTGGGCCTGCCGCGAGCGCGGGGCGCCAATCGCTGCCGCTCATCCCTGCCTGTCGTTTGGCAGTGCCCGCACCCCTCTCAAAGGCGGGGTTTTTGTGCTGGACGGCGATCCCCACGCCATCGATGCCCTGAGCAGGCTGATCCTGGACCTCGAGGGAAAACCCATCATCAAAGGCATCCACGGCCCTCGCTACCACGCTGCCTTGGCCCTTGCTGCAAATGGCTCAGGAGCGCTTGCCGCCCTCGCTTCTTCTGCGCTCGAAGCCATGGGCTTTACCCCTCCCGAAAGCCGTGCGATTTTGAGTGGCTTGCTCCACTCCCTTGCTTTGAACATCCGCCGCATGGGTCCAGCCGAGGCCCTGACTGGCCCCATCGCCCGAGGTGATGTCCAAACCCTCGCCCGACACATCGAAAGCCTCGAAGGCCCCGATCGCAATGACTACCTTGCAGTAAGCCGCCTGATTCTGCGGGCTGCCCTCCTTCGCGGGCTATCGCAAGATGCCCATTCTGCAATCGCATCCCTTCTTGAACCATGAGGCCAGACCCTCTGGTACCTTTAAAAAACCTCGCCCAAGCACCCCAAAAACCCGGCAATTGAAGTGCACCCAGATCGACCTCATCACTCGTGGATGAGTCGAAAAACCCATGCCCCAAGCAAGGCCGAGACAAGGGCAAGAAGGATCGCGCCCACCCCAATTGCAAGAGGCGAAAGCACAAAAACAGTGGCCTTCCTTTCACTCCTTTCACTGAGCTCACGAGGACTCTTTTCCTCCCCCTTACCTCTAAACACTGGCAAAAAAAGCTCTGTTGGAAGCTCATGAACCGGCTCAGCCTCATTTGGCTTTTCTAAAGCCAGCTCATTAGCACCCGCCTCATCTCTTGCCTCCTCGGCTGCGGCTTCTCCCTTAAAGGCCCTCGAAGCCATCTCCCGCTCCCTGCGGGTCGCCACGATTTCATCGCCAAAATGCTCCCTCAAAAAAGCAGCAAAGCGGATTTGAGAGGTGAGAAGGTGGTGCCGAATAAGGTAATCATCGAGGGCTTCAAGCATGGCCTTGGCCGAAGGAAAACGGGCCTCCCGTTCAGGTGCGAGCGCCTGGTCAAGAATGGCTTGGAGCTCGGAGTGGCCTGGAAGACCGCGCTCAGGAAGCCTTGGAATCTGAGCGCGCTTCGCCTGCTCGAGCATCTCCCCTTCACTTCCGCGGTAGAGCCTCCGGCCCGCACAGAGCTCCCACAAAATGATCCCACTTGCAAACACATCCGAACGGGCGTCAAGCTCTTCTCCACGGGCTTGCTCGGGCGACATGTAAGCGCTCTTTCCAACAATCTTTGAGCCATCAAAGTGCCCCTTTCCAATTTCCAGGGCCCGACCGTGCACCTTAGCAATTCCAAAGTCGCATAGTTTAACCTCCCCTTCAAAAGAAATCAAGACATTCGATGGCGAAACATCGCGATGAACAATCCCAAGGGGTTGGCCACTCTGGTCAGTCGCCCGATGTGCAAAGTCCAAGGCAACAAGCATCTCCCGCACAATGTGGAAAGCAAACTCTGGCTTGAGCGGAATTTTTCCCCGACTCAGCCGCCTAAGGAGCTCGTTGAGATCGAGCCCCTCGACATACTCCATCGCCATAAAAAGGGGGCCTTTCTCTCCTTCCTCGCGGCCAAGTTCAATCACTTGGACGATGTTTGCGTGGCGCAAGGAAGCCGAAAGCTTGGCCTCAGCAATGAACTGTGCTGAAAACACAGGATCTTGAGAGAGCTCAGGGTGAATCTTTTTGATCACCACCAGGCGCTCGGGCCCCAGTGAGGTCTCCATCCGTGCAAGGTAGATCGTCGCCATTCCCCCCTTTCCAATCCGATCGAAAAGGGTATAGGGGCCAAAGCGACGGGGGAGCTCCTCATCCCTTTGAAGCTTCAAAGCTTCAGGCCCCGCACCCATCATTCGCACCTTTGTGCCACGAAGTAAGCCCCCTTGCCAAGCCCCCTCTTTCTTTTCCATTCAACCCTTCTTTCGCTCCCCGATTGGAACAAAGGGACGACGGGCAGGGCCAAGGTAAACCTGCCGTGGTCGAGCGATCTTTTGCTCCGGGTCGTTGTGCATCTCCTCCCACTGGGCAAGCCAGCCAGGTGTGCGGCCAATCGCAAAAAGCACTGTCATCATGTCAAGGGGAATCCCCATCGCCTCATAGATAAGCCCAGAGTAGAAATCAACGTTGGGGTAGAGCTTGCGCTTGATGAAATAATCGTCCTCTAGGGCAATCCGCTCCACCTCAACAGCGATGTCGATCAAGGGGTTTTTGCCGACGGCATCGAAAACCTCATAAGCCAGTCTTTTGATCACTTTGGCGCGTGGGTCGTAGTTTTTGTAGACCCTATGTCCAAAGCCCATGAGCTTGGTTTCTCCTGCCTTCACCTTCTTAATAAACTCGGGAATGCGATCTTTTGAGCCGATCTGGCGGAGCATGTGAATGACTTGCTCGTTGGCCCCCCCGTGGAGTGGACCAGAGAGGGCAGCAGCAGCCGCAGCGAGAGCACTATAGGGATCCGCCTTCGATGAACCCACGATTCGCATGGTCGAAGTCGAACAATTCTGCTCGTGATCGGCATGAAGAATGAAGAGCACGTCCAAGGCCCGTTCGACCACAGGATTGGGCTTGTACTTGAGCTCGGTCATTTTGAACATCATGTTGAGGAAATTGCCCGCATAACTCAGGTCATTGTCTGGATAGACGATTGGCAAGCCCCGCCTGTGACGGTAGGCATAGGCAGCAAGGGTTGGGACTTTGGCGATGAGCCGAATGATTTGAAGGCGCCGATTGGCAGGATCCGAAACGTTTTTGGCTTCCGGATAAAAGGTCGAAAGGGCCGCAATCGTCGAAATCAAGATCCCCATTGGGTGGGCATCGTAGCGGAACCCCTCGATGAATTCCCGCATGTTTTCATGCACCATCGTGTGGAGAGTGACCTCCCTTTGGAAGGATTCGAGCTCTTCCTTTGTCGGAAGTTCCCCGTTTAAAAGCAACCAAGCCACTTCGAGAAAAGTCGAATGCTCAGCCAGCTCTTCAATGGGGTAGCCCCTGTACTCGAGAATCCCCCGTTCGCCGTCGATATAGGTGATGCGAGAGATCGTCGATGCCGTGTTTTGGTAGGCTGGATCGTACGACATCAAGCCAAAGTCATCTTCGCTCACCTTGATCTCGCGGAGCTTCATCGCTGGGATCGTGCCGTGGGTGATGGGGATCTCGTAGCTTTTGCCTGTTCGGTTATCGATGATGGTGAGCGTCTCTTTGGCCATGGTTTCTCCTTCTTTGTGTAAATGGCGCACTGCGTCGTAGCGTGCGCATTCTGTGGAAAAGGTGCAAACCTGTAAAGATCACTTTGAGGCAAAGCACATTTTCGATGAGGAGGGGCTACCATAAGGTAAGGCCCTATGCGTTTTTGAGCCGGCTCGGATAAAAAGCCGCTCCTCCAAAACGGGCCACAAGGGCCCCCATCCACAACACATCCATTCCTGTTCGTATCATCGAGGCCCAGCTGAGTTTGCTCCCCCGCCGATCGTGCCACTCCCAAAGGGGCTCCTCCCAAAATTCAGAAACGGAAAGCGGCTTGTCAGAATGAAGCAAACGACCAATCAATTCCACATCGAAGGCCCATCTCGATCGAAAAGGCTCGCTCAAGGCCTGGCGAAGCGCTGGATGATCCCGAAACAGCTTTGCCCCACACTGGGTGTCGTAAACCACAAGATCGAGAACGTTGGAAGCCGCTGTCGCGAAAACTCGACCGAGGTAGTGTCGCCACGCTTTGCGTTCGATTGTTGCCCCAAGCCGAGCGATGCGTGTCCCCATGAGCACCTGCACCTCCTTTTTTGATTCAAGTACATCGAGCAAACGGTGGAACTCCTTGGGAGGCGTGGCGAAATCCGCATCCAAATAGCCGACGATCCGGCTTCCAAATTCAAGCCCCCTGAGCATGCCCAGGCGCACTGCTTCTCCCTTGCCCAGGTTTGAAGCCAAGGAGAGGACTTCGACCCGCCCAGGGTGCTGCTTTTCAATCGATCGCAGCACATCGAGGGTCCGGTCTTTCGAGCCGTCGTCCACAAAAAGCACCCGGAGCCGCTCGTCATCGAGGAGGCATTTGACGGCCAAGGGATCAAGCCGATCGGCTTCGTTGTAACAAGGAATCGTGAGCTACATCGAAGCGAGGATTTCACAAAAAACACCAGCTCAAAACCAGACCACAGCCTTGGCAATCGACAGAGATGCGCTAATCAGCTTTAAAGCACACAAGCAAAGAAAGGAGACTTCTAATGGCTGTTTCCCTTGTGGGTGAGGCCAACTTCGAAGCCGAAGTTGTGCGCTCAGAATTGCCTGTCCTCATCGATTTCTACGCCGATTGGTGCCAGCCCTGCCGCATGCAGTCCCCGATTCTTGATCAGCTTTCTCAAGAACTTGAAGGAAAAGTGAAGATCGTTAAGGTCAACGTCGATCAAAGCCCGCGCTTGGCCGCGGCCTTTCAAGTTCAAGCCATCCCCATGCTTGCGGTGGTCCATCGCGGGGAGGTCGTCGCAATCTGGAACCGAGGCCTGGCCGATAAGAAAACGATTTTGCGTCTTCTTGAGCCGGTCCTCCCCCGATCGGCCATGGCAATTGAGGCCAAAGAGCTTGCGGTTCTTTTGCGCGAAAAGCGCGCGATTCCTGTCGATATCCGCGACGAGGCTTCCTTCCGCAGAAACAGAATTCCTGGCGCGATTCACATTCCCTTGGACTCGGTCGAAGCCCGTGCAGCAGAGCTTTTGCCCAAAGGTGGGCGCATCAAAGTCCTCTACTCGCGCACCGAAAGCGAAGCCAAAGAAATTGCCGAAAAACTCCAAAAAAAGGGGGTCGAAGTCGGCTACCTCGTCGGCGGCCTCCTCCACTGGGAAGCCGATGGCTTTGAGGTCGAGCGGGGAGAGCCTAAAAACTGAGCGCCTTTTGCCTACTCAAGCCCAAACGCCATTGGATCCTCGATGAGGGGCGCTCCCCCTTGAATGCCCACTCCTTCAGGCAAGCGAATCGTGATTCTGCCCCTGCGATCGCTCTGCGTGTAAAGCATGCTCCCATCTTCAAAACGCAAAGCCACAAGGGCATGGCGCAAGGGAAGGCCACGAGGGTCTGTAAGAAGCACATCGAAAATGGGAAGCCGCAGCGCCCCTGAAGGCCCAATCTCCCCCACCTCTTTTTGACACGCTTTCCGCAAAAGCGGATCGAATTCCCCCTCCGCACACCAGCGAAGCGCAAGTCCGAATCGTCGCCCTTGGCATGCGCCTTGCGCATGCTTACAGGCCTCAAGCGCAACGATGCGAAGGGAGGGATGCCGGGATGGCTTCAAAAAAAGGGTGGGGTCAATCGCCTCACAATGGGCTCCCCCTTTGAGAAGGGCAAGCCATAGGTTGCCAAGAAGCGCAGGCTCCCTTCTGGAACTGGCAATCGTGCACAAGGCTTGGGATTCCTCGGCCGAAAGAGGTCTCCTTTGGGCCTGAAGGAGCCACGCGTGGCTCCAAGCCGAAGCCAATGGAAAGGGCGGTGCTTCGAGAGGGAGCTTGTCTTCTGACCAAAAGGCTTCAGGCACCTCGCGAAGCCATTTTATGCAAAAAGGCAGGCGGCATCCGGTTGCAAGCACTGCGCGGCCAAAGGCCACGGTGTCACTGGGCTCCCTCCCCTCCCTTTGCAAGCGATTGGCTGCGCGCGCAACCGCTTCCCTCAATGCCTTTGCGGGCTCGCCCAAGCGAACGAGCGAAGAGGCCACAGCCGACACCAGGGCCTCTTCCGAAGACCCAAGCGCTTGCTCAACCCATGGCTCAAGGCGCCTTGCCTCTTCCAAGGGCAAGCGCTGAAAAATTGCCAAAAGCACAGAAATTCCTAAGGAACGATCGATTGAAGCCTCTTGCAGGTTTTTTAAGATCGCATCGAACTCGGCCTTTCCTCCCATTCGGCCGAGCAATATGCCCGCGCTTTTTCGTTCAATCGGATGAGGAGAACCCAAAAGGGCAGAAAGCCCTGGTCCCAAGCGCGCCCAGATTTGAGGAGGGAGCTCCGGGCCCTCGGCCAAAGCCTCAAGGGCTTCGCGGCGAATCCTCGGGGATCCATCCAGCACAAGCCGAGCGAGCTCCTCTCCCCCCTCGAAACGAGCAACAAGCCCAAAAGCCCTGCGCCGCAATGCCTCCTCTTTCCAGCCCAAGGCCTCTTTCATCAAAATCCGCTTGCACTCAAGCCTTTCAAGGCGACCAAGCACCCCTCGCGCTTCGAGGCGTTCAAGCGCCCCAAGCGCTGCCTCGCGCTCGCCCTCGCCCTCAAGGCCACTTAAAACCCAAAAGAGGCCCTCATCCAGGGAAGGGGAAGGAGAAAGCACCTCCCCCAAGGCGCTGAGCAAAAGGCCCCTTGGGAGGCCCCGGGCAGCCCCAAGAAGGGCCCAAGCGAGCTCATCTCCTCCCTCAAGGGGCGCGATTTGAAGCAAAAGCCCACTCAAGCGCTGATCCAATGCCTCGCTTTCTTTGCCAAGGCGCTTTGCGATTTGGGCTTCGATGAAGCCCGGCCTGCGCCTGTGTTGAGTGCGAAGCGCCGCTTCAGCCGAAGGCGCAAGTTCATCATGGGCAAGCGCGCGAAAAAGGGCTTCCACCGCATCTTCGTGGTCGAGGCGCCCAAGCGCTGCACAAGCGCTTTGCAAAAGCCCCATCGAATCCGAAAAGCCCCTAAGTCCATCTTCCACCAGCCTTGAAAGCACGGGAGCTGCATCATGAATGCGCGCTCGCCCAAGCGCAGAGATGGCGATCTCTCGCACCTCAGGCGAGGGATCTTCAAGCGCTGCCATGATGAAATGAGAGGCGATCTCTCCATCGCCTTCCTCTTCGAGCAGCCGCGCAAGGCCTTGGAAGACGAGCTTTCTGAGCTCTGGGTCTTTTTCCCCAACCCGCAAAAGGAGGGCCCTTCTGGCCTCCCTTCCTCGCAAGTGCCCAAGGGCCTCAATGGCCTTCTCCCGCACCCTCGCATCGGGATCTCGAAGGAGCGCTGAGAGAATTTGGCTGCCCTCCTCAAGGCCAAGCAGGCCGATGGCAAGCGCCGCCTCTCCGCGGACCGAAGCCCGCCCATCCCTCAAAGCCCAAACCAAGCGCCCAAAACTCTCCCGATCACCGAGTCTCCCCTCAACCCGCACGGCAGTGGCGCGAAGCTCTGCATCTTCTAAGTCAAGCCATTTTCGGATTTCCTCAAGCGCATCCCGCAGACCAATCTCAGCTGCAGAAAGCGCCGCCTCTTTTTTTACCGCCGCGCTTTCATCTCGAAGGGCCCGAAGCACAAGCCCTCGCGCTGTCTCCTTGCCCAAAAACCGAAGCTCAATCGCTGCTTGGATCCGCTCCTCTTCATCGCCCTCTTCGAGCAACCGCG
This sequence comes from Sandaracinaceae bacterium, assembly GCA_025056955.1. Taxonomy (GTDB): domain Bacteria; phylum Myxococcota_A; class Polyangia; order Polyangiales; family Sandaracinaceae; genus JANWYL01. Next base: position 12,606 of record JANWYL010000051.1, read on the forward strand.
CAATCCGATCGCGCGCTTCCTCGAGGCCAAAGGGCTGGGCCCTTGCACCCCCCAAAACCAAACAAAGGCCTAGCGCTCCCCAAAAGCCATGCCACCCAAAATTCGACTTGCCTCCTCCACGCATTTCGACCCAACTGATACTGATAGAGTGCCTTATTTTGTGAAAAGCATTTTCTTGACCCTCCAAGGCGAAGGCGCTCAAACGGGGCGGGCAGCTGTTTTTTTGCGATTTTCTGGCTGTAATCTCTGGAGTGGCCGCGAATCTGAGCGCGCCCGCGCCATCTGCTCTTTTTGCGATACCGATTTCGTTGGAACCGACGGCCCCGGAGGAGGCCGCTTTGAAAGCGCAGAAGCCCTTGCGCTTGCAGTGCGCAGCCACTGGCAAGGCCAAAGGGGCCGGCCATTTGTGGTCTGTACAGGCGGCGAGCCCCTCCTCCAGCTCGATCCCCCCCTGGTCGAGGCCCTCCACGCCCAGGGCTTTGAAATCGCAGTCGAAAGCAATGGCACACTTCCTCCCCCAGCTGGAATCGATTGGCTCACAGTGAGCCCCAAGGCCCGTGCCCCACTTCGCATCAAGCGCGGAAACGAGCTCAAGCTCGTCTTCCCCCAAGAGGGGGCAGAGCCCGAACGCTTTGAAGACCTCGACTTTGAGCATTTCTTCATTCAGCCCATGGATGGGCCCTCCTTTCAAAAAAACCTCAAAGAAGCGATCGCTTACTGCCTCGCCAACCCCAAGTGGCGCCTTTCGCTTCAAACGCACAAACTGATCGGCATCCCATAGAAAGCCATGGCCCAATTTGAAATCTGGCGTGAAATCCGTTTTGAAGCCGCCCATCGCCTCCCCCGTGTCCCCCCGGGCCACCGCTGCCACCGCCTCCACGGGCACTCATACACTGTCCGGGTCTACGTGCGTGGGGAAATCGACCCAGAACTTGGCTGGTTCATGGACCTCGAAGCCCTCAAAGCCCTCCTTGAGCCCATCCGCGAACGCCTTGACCACCGCCTGCTCAACGAAATCGAAGGCCTTGAAAACCCCACAAGCGAAAACCTCGCCCGCTGGGTCTGGAACCACCTTGAACCCCTCCTCCCACCCAACACAAAGCTCTCCCGAGTCGAAGTCATGGAAACCCCAAGCTCAGGCTGCCGTTACGAAGGCGACTGAGCCCTGAGCCTCACACCCATTGAAGGCGGATCGCACAATGCGATAAGCCAAAGCCCGGGCCCGCTTTCGTGTAAGAACAAAAGCCCACGAGGCCCGGGCAAATTCAAGCGCAACCACCCAAAACACCCAATCACACCCAATTCTTGAAGACCCCATCACCAATCGCCACATCTCCACCAAAAGCAAGTCTTGAACCTAAGCTCGTTGACGCCAAACACCCAAAATCACCCACATGGTCCATGGCATCACCAACCATGGCATCACCAAAACCCAAAACACCGAAACACTGCTCCGACATCCAGTTGAACTGAAGGCGCACCCAATAACGATGAGCTTTCATGCGCTACCCACGCCCATGAGCACATCCCAAACACCGCTTGGATGGTTGACTTGATGGGCAAGCCGGAGTAGGAAGCTCCCATGCTCCCCTTCGCGCCAGGTGGGAGTCCCTATCGGGTTCAGGGAAAAACTCAAAAAAGCAAAAAAAGCCCATGGCTTTTGGTGTTTCTATTGATTGGAGTGGGTGGAAGCCTGCTCTTTTGGTTGGTTGGGCAAAAAGAAGGCCCCCCTTTCCCCCTTTTGGATGCCCACGATCTTTTGGCAAGTGAACGCCGATTCCCCCCCCTCGATCCCCCTCTTGAAAAGAGCATCTCAATCGAAGCCTTTTTCGATGCAGAGCTCCGCTCCCTCAGGGTGATCGAGCCGGGAGGAGATGGCCCCCTTAGGGTGCGCCGTGCCAATGGATTGGTTGTGCGCTTTAACCGACCCATGGTTGAGGCTTCTTTTGTTAAC
>JANWYL010000052.1 GCA_025056955.1 Sandaracinaceae bacterium
TGATTGCGATCGCCTGCTTGAATCGCAGGCACACCTCGATGATGCGCCGGGTGAGGCGGTACTTGGCTTCGAGGGGCTGGTAGCAATCGGTGTTTCCAGAGAGCGTGATCCACTCGCCCTTCCAGGAGGGCTTGGAGAGCATTTCTTCGAGAAGTTCTGGGGCGTTGGTCTTCACGATGATTTTGCGCTCAAAATCTGTGCCTGCGCCAAAACCCCAATAGCCATGGCTTGGTCGGGCGTAGCAGTAAATGCAACCATGATAGCATCCCCTGTATGGATTGAGGGACCAGCGAAAAGCAATATCGGGGCTTTCGTTGCGGGAAAGGATGCTCTTTGAGCGCTCCTCGTAGACTTCGAGATGAGCGGGTGGGACCGGTTCTCCGTCCACATCATAGACGGTAAAGCGCTCAAGAAAGGGGCTTGGGGGATTGCTGATGGGCCTTGGCATCTTGATCTCGCTAGAGCAGTTTTCTTTCGTTGTCGAGGGGGTGATTTGCCAAGGGAATGCGAGCAAATCCCACAATCAAGGAAGAGGAGGGGGGGGAAATGGGCCTCCTCGGAGGGCTTCAAGCTCTCCTGCCAAAGCGATGACCCGCGCATCTTCACCAGAGCGGCCAAGAAGCTGTAGGCCGACCGGGAGGCCATCGCAGATGGACCATGGAAGGGTCGAAGCTGGGGCGCGAAGGAGATTGGCCATGGCTGTAAAGGCGCCAAGATGGGCGAGCTCTCGAAATGCAGAAGCTGGCTCCATTCCGTGGTGGGCTCCAACCTTTGGTGGAGGAATGGGGATCGTCGGGGAGAGGATGATGTCGCAGTCGCCAAAAGCCCCAAGCAAGCGGCGGACGAGCTCATTGCGTGCCTGGTGTTCTTCTGCTTTGGTGTAGCGCCTGCCCTCCGCGCGAAACCAACGCGTGAGCGCTTCGAGGCGCTTTTCGAAAAGCACAGGAATCCTCGCAATGAATCGAGTGTAAACCGGGAGAAACTCATCCACGCTTGCCCGAATTGGGGGAATATCAACCAATTGGTGTCCGGCCCTGGCGAGGGCCCTTGCGGCTTCACTGGCCGCCTGGGCATGGGCTGGGCTTGTCCGCCCAAGGGGCGATTCGCAGAGGAGGCCAATTTTCATGCGCGGCCCCTTGGAGCGGCTCATCGAACGCATCGAATCGGGCTCCTCGGGATCGCGTTCCATAAGAACATCAAAGAGGGTGGCGCCGTCTTCCACATTGCGGGCGATTGGGCCCAACGCGATCAGGCCCATGGGATCGAGCCAATGGGCCCCCAGGTGGGGGATGCGCCAGGGGCTTGGCTTGTGCCCAAAAAGCCCGCAGCAGGCAGCAGGAATCCGGATCGAGCCTGCCCCATCGCTTCCTGGGGCGATCGGCAGCATGCGGGCGCTTACAGCCGCTCCTGCGCCTCCGCTTGAGCCTCCGGCATATCGGGAGGCATCCCAAGGGTTGCGGGTGGGTGGATGGATTTGGGGATCAACAACTGGAAGAAGCGAAAGCTCGGAGGTCGAGGTTTTTCCGACGATGATAAAGCCTGCTTTTTTGAGCGTGCGGGCGTGGGGGCCATCAAAGGGCGCGGGAAACCAAGGGTTTGCATCGCTTCCATAGCGCGTTTCAAAGCCCTTGGCGTAGTAGAGGTCTTTGATGCCCGTGGGCACCCCCAAAAAGGGGGACTCCTTACAACGCAAGCGATCGATGCGACGGGCTTCTTGGAGCGATTTTTCTCTGTTGATCGCCACAAAGGCCGCATATTCTCCATCCAAGCGCTCGATGCGATCGAGGTAGAGCTCGACCAAGGACTCGCTGCGAAGCCTTCCTTGACGGATCCGCCTTGCCTGCTCAACGGCAGGTAGCTCAAGAATCGATTCGCTCACAAGGGCGGCGAATATACCCACAAATGGAAAAGACGCACCCCGGGAGGAAGGATAGGGCCAAGCCCCAAAAGAGGTGGTACACACCCACTTATGGCACGCCTCCCAACCACTTACTGGGACTACATTCGCGTCCACGAACTCACTGCACTCCAAGGAGGGCTTGAGGCGGATGAGCGCGAGCTCAGCAATGACGAGGTGATGTTCATCACCATCCATCAAATCGATGAGCTCTGGTTTAAGCTGGCACTTCGAGAGCTCATCACGGTGCGCGACCTATTCAAACAGGCGCGCGTTCCAGAGCAGTCCCTTGCTGCTGCCGCAAGGAGCCTCCGGCGAGTGGCCCTGATTTTCGAGCTCGCCTCTCAACATTTCGCGCTCATGGAAACCATGACTACCAGAGACTACCTGGCCTTCCGAGACAAGCTGGTTCCTGCAAGCGGCTTCCAATCATTTCAACTCCGCGAAATCGAGGTGCTCATGGGGCTTCGGGATGAAGAACGGATCGCAATCGATTCCAAATCCTACATCGATGCCCTGCGCCTTCCAGATGGAAGCGAAAGCGAAGCCTTTCGGCGTGTGCTTCATCGCCGGGCCGATCGGCCAAGCCTCAAAGAGGCGATCGATGCTTGGCTTTACCGCACGCCGATCAACGGTTCCACCCCAGACCAAGCAGGCGACGAAGCAGTGGTGCGCTCCTTTATCGAGTCCTATCTTCAGGCCCATGCCGGCGAAATCGATCGCTTGGTCGAAATGGCAGCGCATGAAGGGATGGGGCCAGAGGACAAGGCAAAGCTTCGCGAGCGCTATCTTCGAGAAAAGGCGAGCGCAAAAGAATTTCTTGAGGCCAAAGACCACCCCGAAGAGGAGCGCTTTCGCGTCTCTCGGATTCGCGCAGCCCTCCTTTTCATCGAGAGCTACCGCGAGCTTCCCTTGCTGGCTTTTCCGCGCGAAGTGCTCGATGCGCTCATTGCCATGGAGCAATCGATGATCCTCTTTCGGCAGCGCCACGCCCGCATGGTCGAGCGCGTGATTGGAAGGCGGGTTGGAACAGGAGGTTCTTCAGGGGTCGAATACCTCGACCGCACGGCACTTCACTACCGCGTCTTCCGAGACCTTTGGGCCACCCGCACGATTCTCATTCGCCAAAGCGCTTTGCCTCCCGTACAGCGCATTGAAAGCTATACATTGCGCGCGGGTGAATGATTTTGGGCAGGTAAGCAAAAAATTTAGGGCGTGCTTCTTGACTCAAAAGCAAGCACGTTTAGCGATGCCCGGCCAAGGCGGCCAAAAGGAATCCGGCCCAGCATTTTTTTCCAAATCGGCTTCCACGTTTGCCAATTGTGTCCCCCTTCCTCAATGAAAAGGTGCCCTTCCGGCAGGAGCTCTCGAAGCAGCTTGCCTCCTTTTCCCCTCGCGTCATCCTTACCCCAGCCGGCAAAGACCATGGGCTCTTCGCCCAAACTTCCAAGCCATGCCCAAATCTTTTCAGTGTAGTTTTCTGGCGACCACTCGGCCTTCAGCCACTTTTCGCGCTCTGTCCACATCCGGGCGCCTCCCTTTGCTTCAATGCGCTTGAGCACGCGTTCTTCCCCCAAAAAAGGCGCAATCAGCACAATTCCAGCAAGATTCGACCCATGTTTTGCCCCTGTCCAAAGGGCCCCAAGGCCACCCATCGAGATCCCGACCATCCAGATTTCTCCATAGCCCCGCCCCAGGGCTGGGTCGATCACCTCCTCGTAAACGAGATCACCCACATCGAGCGAAGTGTAATACCGAATGTGGAGATCAAGCGCCACAACATCGCATGGAATTTCCTCACGAAAAAGCGCTTGCGGAAAGCCTCGATCCACGAAAGTCTCGGCGCGGTCAAGAAAGCCAGGTAAAAAAACCACAAGGCAGGCCTTTTCTTTTTGAGCGCTTCTTAGCCACAGGGCCGAAAGCGGCCTCGATGGGGAGCGCAAAAAATCGCAGCCACCCCATAAAACGCCTGCACAGAGCGCAAAAAATGTTCCAAAACAAGGGAAAGGACAGGCAGAAAAATGCTTCTCTGGCATGAAAGCAAGCCTTGAAACCTAAGTGCCAAGCGATGCAAGTGCAAGGAGTGCCTTCAAGGATTCTTCCATTTGCTCCATTCCAAGGTCAAAAATGAGTGGAAGCCCAAGCCAGAGCATCACGAGCGCAAAAAAATTGCGAAGCATGCCAAAGAAGCCTTGAAGTGGAAATTGGGAAGCGCCTTTAGAGAGCAAGGCGAAGGAAAACTCCGTGAGAGCAAGCGAAAAAATGATGGGTGCGGACAGCGCTACCCCTTGGGTGACGATCAAGCACAAGTTTTCTGCCACCCCCCAAAACAAGGAAGGGCGAAGCACCCCCGATCCAAGGGGCCGGTGCACCATGCCTTCTGCAATTGCCCTGAAAAAAACCCGGTAGCCACCAGCCACTGCGAAAAGCCCAATTGCGATGACTTCAAAGGCACTTCCAAGAAGCGGGGCACCTTCCCCGCGAAGGAGAGAGGCTTCTCCTTGAGCCCCCTTGAGCGTTTCAATGAGCCTCCCCGCATGCTCCATGACAAAAAAGGGAATTGCGCCAAACAAGGCAACTCCGAGGCCAATTGCCACTTCCGAAAGGAGCGCGACCAGCCATCCAACGCTCCCTCGAGGGATGACGTGGTGCAGGGCCGCAATCGGATAAAGGCCTCCAATCAAAGCCACAAGCAAAGCCAAACGCAAGCCCATGCCACTCGTACGGATCCCAAAGGGCGGACGAAGGGTCAAAGGCAAAAGGCGGGCAATAAGAAGAGAAAGGACGCCGATGGCTTCTTCGATTTCCGAAGCGATGGGTTCAAGCTCCCTCATGGACCAGGCGCTTGGCTGATTTGGGGAATCAGTGCCCAAATGCGCAGGGTGAAGCGCAAGGTTTCACCGCCCATCCAAGCTCCCAAAACAACGAGTACCGAAACCACCCCCACGAGCTTTGGGACAAAAACGAGGGTTGGCTCTTGAACTTGGGTCAATGCCTGAAGCAAGCCCACACCAAGCCCAATTCCAAGCGAAACCAAGAGGGGAAGCCCCGAAAGGAGGATCGCAAGGGCCATCGCCTCCATCCACAGGCGGCCAAGTTCAATTCCTGCCATGCGGCCATCAAATCACAGATGTGCTTCCGATGAAAGTGCACCCACGCAGTGCTCCAAAAGCGCAAGCGCGCTTCCTACCTTTGCCCTTTCAGCGCTTCAAGGATGGCTCGACTCCATGCGAGCGTTCTTTCAAGGGATTTCTGCCCAGAATCGATTTCCTCTTTTTCGATTGCCTCTTGGGGCAAGGCGTCGAGGAAGCGAGAGGGTGTTGTGCGCACCACTTTGCCCCTGATTTCGCGCTTCACAAAGCGGCTGAGATAAAGCTCATCTCGGGCTCTCGTCACGCCCACATAAAAGAGCCGCCGTTCTTCCTCTAGATCAGATGTGGCAATGTCATTGAGCTTTGGATCGAAGGTCCGGGCGTGGGGCAGGATGCCTTCGTTGAGCCCAATCATAAAAACCACAGGCCACTCGAGCCCTTTTGCTGCATGGAGCGAGCTTAAGAGAACTTCCGCAGGGCCGATCTCCTCGTCTTGCTCTTTTCGGAGTGACATCCAATGGATGAAGCGCAAAAGATCAAAGCTTTGGCCTTCTTCAAGGGCTCGGAGTTCAGCGCGTTCAAGAACGCCTAGAAAATGTTGCACGTTATTCCACCGGCTGCTCTCTCCTGAATCCCCCTCTTCCTGCAAGCAGCGCTCGAATCCAGTTGCACGAAAGAAATTGCGGGCGATTTCTGCAAAAAAGACCCGCCTTTGGCGGGGCCCTTCTTTTTGAGCCTTCTCTATGGCTTCCCTTGCATTTTGGATGGCATTGCGAAGCGAACGAGCGCCTTCAAGCGCTCCTTGTGGCAAGTCCGAAATGGCCTCGGGATGGAGCAGGGCTTGGGCAAAGGCAATTCCTTTCGCCAACGCCCAGCGTTCGATTTTTGAAATCGTTTGTTCCCCAATCCCCCGAGGGGGCACTGAAATGATTCGCCTCAATGCCAGCTCATCCAGGGGATCCACCAAAAGGCGCAAGTAGGCGAGCGCATCTTTGATCTCTTTGCGCTCGAAAAAGTGCATGCCTCCAATCAGCCGATAGCGGATTTCTTGGCTTCGAAGGGCTTCTTCGATGGGGCGGGCTTGGATGCTTGCGCGAAAAAGGATGGCGATTTCACTTGGCTTCCGGCCTCCTTCATCGAGGAGAAAGCGAATGCGCCTTGCCACCCACTCTGCCTCCTCCTCAGGTCCCTCGGCCACACAGAGCTTGACCTTGGTCGAACCCTCTCGGACGGCAACGAGGGTTTTTGGGTAACGCTTGCGCGAGGAAGCCGCAATCACCGAATTTGCCACTGCGACAATCGATGGAAGCGATCGGTAGTTTCGCTCGAGCTTGATGATGCGGGCTCCTGGAAAGTCACGGCCAAAGTTCAGGATGTTGTCCACCTCCGCCCCTCTCCAGCTGTAAATCGACTGGTCGTCATCGCCAACCACGCAAACGTTTCTTTCCTCGTTTGCAAGCAGCTTCACAAGCTCGAGCTGAACGTGGTTTGTGTCTTGAAACTCGTCGATCAAAATGTGATCGAATCGCAGCTCCCAGCGCCTGCGGATATCGGGATTTTCCTTAAGAATTCGAAGGGGAACAAGCACAAGGTCATCAAAGTCAAAAGCCCTGATCGCCCGAAGGGCTTGCTCATAGAGCGGGTAGGCTTCCCTCGCAACGGCATCGTATTCGACCTCTGTGTGAGGCACTTCCGATGGGGCAATCCCCTTATTTTTCCAAAAAGAGATCCTCGCGTGGAGCGCCCACACATCGAGTTTGTGCTCTCCGCGCGGGCCCTGGACGAAAAGCCCTTCTTTTCGAATGATTTCGCGCAAAAGCCCCACTGCATCGGCTTGGTCAAAAATGCTAAAGCGAATCGCTCCCCTTCCTCCAAAGGCTGCCCCTCCTTCCTCGTTCAAAAAGCGCATGCCAAAGCCATGAAAAGTCGAAAGCCAAAGCCGCCCAGCCCGCTCTTTTCCAATGAGCTTGGCCATCCGCTCGCCGAGTTCATCGGCGGCTTTGTTTGTGAAAGTGAGGGCGAGAATTTTTTCAGGGCGGACCCCAGCCTCAAGCACAAGACGGGCGATGCGATGGCTGATCACCCGCGTCTTACCGCTTCCTGCGCCTGCCAGAATCAATAGAGGCCCTTTTGAATGAAAAACCGCTTCGCGCTGAGCCGGATCCAGCATGCTGAAAACCCGAATCACTTGACCTCAATTTCAATCGCCAAAGTGAAAGACGATTTCTCCCTCCCTTACGAGCCCAAGTTCATCTCTTGCAATTCTTTCAATCGCGCTCAAGTTCTCCTTGAGCTCCCGGACTTCTGCGTCGAGGCGTTTGAGCGTTTGGACGTGCCTTTCGTTTTCTTCCTCAAGCTGGCGAAGCTCACGCACAAGCTTTCGATAGCGGGGAAGGCCTTCTGGCTCGAAAATCAAAACAGGCACAGAGATCAGCGCGACCAAGATCACCAAAAGCGGAGCCATCCATTGCTTTTTTTGCTCCTTGTTTCTGAGTTCAACGGAAGGCATCGCTTGAACGATGCCACCAACGCAAAGAGGAAAGCAAAAAAGCACTAGGGTGCGAATTCAATCTCATAGGCGAAAACGACCCGCCCCTTTGCGCCAGGGATCTGCATGGCACCAAGTGCCCGCATAAGGCAAGAGCGAAACTGCGCATCAAAGGGCCCTGACTTTTCGATATTCACTTCTCGGCTTCTGCCATCGACCACAGAGAAGCTCAGCTCCACCTTGCCTCTTCGAGGCCCCCCACGCGCGGATTGCTCTTCATAACAGCCATCAAAACGCGGCCCAAGCGTGCGAATCGCGTGGCTCACCCCTTCGTCCGAAACGCTTCCCCTTCCATCGACCCGCTCTCCAATCACCACCCATGTGTGCCGACCAATGTTCTCATCGGCATGGATTTTGCGGACGCTGTCTGCGGGTTGGGCCACCCTTTCCTCGAGGCTCCCTGGGCGAGGTGAAACAAGAGAAGCAGGACTTTGGGCAGACCAGGTCACCGGAAGGCGCCGAAGGCATTGCTCGATGCCGAGCCTGGCGTTTTCCACTTGCTCAAAGATGGCTTCGATCGCCTCTTTGGCATCTTGGGCAACGCGGGGATCTTGAGAGCGAAGCCTCCCCTCCGCTTCTTCAGCCAGCCGCACCAGACGCCCGATGTGCTCGCGATGAGGGCCAATGCAACGGTCAAACTCCCGAAGGGAAGCGATCAGAGCAGTTTCTCGCTCTGACGCTTGTGCTTTGAGGGGTGATGGGTGCGCTTGAAGAAGGGCACTTAACGCACAGAGGGGAACAGCGAGCTTCTGAGGGAGCGACAAAACCATAACTTTTCTTTCGTTTTTCATCGGATATCCAGACGCATGGAAGCCCTTCTGCATTCGATGCCCCAAGCACTGAGAGCGGTAAAGAGGGCACTGGGCAGGGGAGGGCTCAGCCTGGCCAATTGGCCGCCCACCTTTTCAGCTTTGCTATTCGCTTTGTCAGTGATATTGCCCAAGCGGGGCACATGCCAACACCTCACTTTCTCCGAATCCAAATCGTGCTGGCTTGCCTTTTGTGTACGGGGGCCTTTCTCCTTGGGGGCGCTTGTGATGGTCCCTATCTTCCTGGAAAAGCCCTTGGGCCGGTTGTTTATGGCAGAGACGATCGCCATGAAATTTACGAATATCCAGGAAGCATCCATCGCGAAATCGCTCTCAATGCCGTAGCGATGGAGATCGACCTTTCTTTTTTGGACTTGAGCGATCCGGATCACGTGAGAATCGTCTACTCCCGCACCTTGGGCGAAGCCCAAAATCTTTGCCCGGGAGAAGCTTTTTCTGACCAAATCGAGCCTGGGACTTGTTCTGGCACATTGATCGATGGGCGCCACTTGCTCACAGCTGGCCACTGTGTGGATGAGCCAGGAGATTGCGATGGAAGCACGGCGTGGATTTTTGGATGGGGATATGTGGCAAGGGGAAATTTGCGCACCTTAAACGTGAACGATGTCTATAGATGCAGGCGAATCGTTGCTTATCGAAACGATGAGCTCGATTATGCGGTGATTGAACTCGACCGCGATGTGATCGCTCACTCACCTCCTGCCCTCCGCCCAGTCAGGTTTCTTCCCCCTGACACCCCCCTGGTCCTCATCGGTCACCCAAACGGCATCCCCATGAAGATTGTTGATGGGGGAAGGGTGCTTTCGAGTGATGGCGCTTTGCTCTACGCAAGCCTCGACGCATTCACTGGCAATTCCGGCTCTGGGGTTTTTGACTTGGACGGAAAGCTCGTTGCGATTCTCAGCGGTGGCCAAATGGATTATCGAAGCGAGGGAACTTGCAACGTCGTCAACGTCCTTCCCGATGGCACGCCTCCAGGAGAGGAGCTGAACTACCTATGGGCAGCCCTTGATGCCTTTTGTAGGCTTCGCCCCTCTTCTTCTGCCTGTATGTGCGCGGGGGATTGCAGCGGAAAAGTTCCGCCTGGTTTCGATTGTGCCTCCGCAGTTGTCATCTCAAGCTACCCATCAACCCAGGAATTTGAGTGGGTTGGATATGGTCATACCCAGAGGGGAAGCTGCGGTGGTGCAGGGCCAGAAAAGGTGTTTCGCTTGGAAATTCGACAAAGGTCGCTCGTTGTTGTAAGGGCTTTTGGTGCGGACCCGGTTCTCTACCTTCGGGCTCGGTGCGAAGGAATGGAGATCACCTGCAACGATGACCGCATGGCAGGTGATAAAAACGCAGAAATTCAAGTTGAAGTTAACCCAGGCACGTACTTCCTCTTTGTTGATTCCTTTGATTTTTCAGAAGCAAGGGGAAGGGTCATCGTCGAGATTGACCTTACACCAAGTGGTGGATGGAGCCAAGACGTGGGTGTAAACTTGTTGGATAGCGGCTTTGAGGATGCAGGTCAACAAAGGGATGGATGGGGTGGTGATTCACAACCCCCCCAGGTGATGACAATGATGAAAGGAGGTGGTTGCTCCTGTCGGATTCGTGAAAAGCAAGCCCAAAGCAAATGGTTTTGGGTATTGCTTTGGTCAATTGGTGCTTGGGCGTGCGTGCGTTTTTTTCTCGTAAAGAGGTTTTGGCAGAGGTGATGCGGTGCACCAAAAGTGTGAGATACTGGCCGTGAGCGATGGAGAAGAAGGGGCCTGAGCGAGTCATTGCCTTTCTTTGCTCAGCTTGCTTTGCCTTTGGGGCGATAGGGCAGGCCAAGGCGTATCGCCGGATGACTGTGGACGAAAGGGAAGACGGTTTCCCTTTGTTTTGGGTGGAACCCATTATTTCCATTGAGATTGGAAGATTCGAGCTTGCCAATGCTTCATTCGAAGAAATTCGCGAGGTTTTCCGCCAATCCCTTCGCACCTGGACCAGGGCCAACGGTTGCACGCGCCTCTTGCTCCTCGATGGAGGGATTGCCCCAAGCCGAGACACCAACCTGACTCGTGGCACTCCAGATGGCCGCAATCGGGTGATCTTCCGGGCAGAAGATTGGCCAAGCGAAATGAGGCGCGGAAGAATTCTGGCTATCGCCCTTACGCGGTATCAGCGTTCCACTGGAATGATCATCGACGCCGACATCGACATCAATGCAGCCGATTACCGATGGTCCATTTCACCTTTACCATCCCCTGGGCATGACGATCTCCAAAACATGCTTACCCATGAGCTTGGCCACGTGATTGGGCTTGCCCACAGCGAGGTAGAAGAGGCGACGATGTATGCCCACTCAACTGAGGGAGAGGTCATCAAACGAGACCTCCATCGAGATGATATCGAAGCAGTGTGCACGATCTACCCAGACAATTACCAAAGGGAGATGCGTTCTCAATGTGCCATACACCCATTCATGAGCCGTAAATCAACATTTCAAATCAGCCTTCTCACCAAGGTGATGTTGATTTTCACCCTGCACCGCCTAAGGAGCAACCGGAGGGGAGCTCGGCGAAGCCTTCAGTTTTGATTGGGCTTTGCTTGCAAGAAGGTCAAGAAAGCCACTTGGTCGAAAAGGCTTTCGATACCAGCTAAAGCAGATATCACTTGGGATGGACCACCCTCCTTCCTCGAGAGAGGTTGCCGATAGTACCACCACACACCCAACGCGTGAAATCCATCCCTTTTTCAAAAGCACGTTGAGTGCATCGATCCCATTCATCCTTGGCATCATGGCATCGATAACCAAAAGATCCACCCATGCTTGCTTTTCCATCACCTCGATGAGCTCAAGGCCGTCCCTCAAGACCTGACCTTTCATTTTGGCCATGTTCAGCAAGGCAAGCTCCAAAAGGCGCCTCGTCGCTTCGTCGTCTTCTGCTGCAAGAACGCTTCGGCCTTCAAGGAGCAACCACTTTGGGGAAAAAGTGGGAGGGCTCAAAGCTTCCCCTCCTCCATCTCGAGCGAGTTCCTCCCGAATTGCGCTGAGGAGCGCTTGGGTGAGGGCGTCGATGAGGGCCTGCTTTCCACTTCGGATGGCTTCTTCGAGTTCCCCTGCTTTTTCTCCTATCTCCAACATGCCATAGCTTGGAGCAGTGCCTCGCAACCGGTGAGCTTCCCTGCGCAAGGCCTCAAGCGCTTCAAGCTCCCCATTTTGGATGCGAGCGAGCGCTTCTTCCATGTGTTTTGCCCGTGTCGCCAAGCCCTCACGCATCCTCCTGTAGAGGGCTTCCCACCGCTGGCGAGGCTCTTGTTCTGCCATTGCTTTCAATTTGACACAGAGCCCTTCGCGAGCAAGCTCATTTTGTTGCTAAGCGCTCATGAGTTCATCGAAGGATCAACCCAAGGGCTTTCCTTCTTCAGAGGGGGAAGGGCCATCGATGCAGAGAACCGTATGCGCCAAGGAGGTGGATGGCGGAAGAGCTACGGCTTTGCTCAACCCCGGAGAGTTGGTTGGCCCTGCCTACCGCATTGTCCGTTACCTTGGGGAGGGTGCAATGGGGGTCGTTTACCTTGCCCGCGACGAACGCCTGGAGCGCGAAGTGGCAGTGAAATTCATTCACCCCTCCCTTCTTGAGACACCGGATGCGAAGCAGCGCTTTCTCGAGGAAGCCCGAGCGATGGCACGTGTCCGACATGAAAACGTTGTGGAAATCTACTACTTTGACGAGCACAAAGGGCTCCCCTACTTTGTGATGGAGTACATTCCAGGGGCTGATGTAAGAACATGGTGCGACCAAAAAGGAAGCTGGCCCCTTTCGATTGATGAAGCGATTGGCATCCTTGACCAGACATGCAAGGGGGTCCACGCGATTCACCGGAGTGGAGCCATCCATCGGGACCTCAAGTGGAGCAACGTCCTGATTGGCCCAGCGTTTCGGATTTGTGTTACAGATTTTGGCTTGGCTCGGCCGAAAGGGAAGCTGGATCCTGCATTTGGAGAGCGTCTCTCGGGAACGCCAGCTTACATGGCACCTGAAGTGATCGCTGGGTCTTTGGTGAATCCTGAGCTTGAGCCCCGTGCCGATGTCTACGCTTTGGGAGTGATGGCGTATGAGCTCCTCGTGGGTCGCTTGCCCTTTGAAGCCGAAACCCCTGTGGCCATGCTGTGCGCTCACTTGGATGAAGCGCCTCCAACGCCAAGCGAAGTGAGGCCTGACCTTCCGAGTGCTTTCGACCCTGTGCTTTTGCGCGCCCTCGAAAAAGACCCTTCAAAGCGCACCCCAACGGCGGAAGTGCTGCGAAATGAGCTCCTTGTGGCGCTCAGTTCGCTTCGCTCATCCTCGCGGCTCTATCGCTTTCTTGTGGCAGACGACGATCCTGACTTTGCTGAGCTTGTGGCCATGTGGCTTGAAGAAGCCTTCCCTCGCAGCGAGGTCGTGATCGCTTCGAACGGAGAAGAAGCGCTCCGGCTTGCTGAGAGCCAGCCTTTCGCAATGGCCCTCATCGATCTCGATATGCCTGAAATGAATGGAATTGAGCTTAGCGCCGCGCTCAAAGGCATGCCTTCGACGGCAGGACTTCCAATTCTTGTTGCGACAGGTGCAGGGGGAGCCTCTGACTGGAGGCTGCTTCAATGGCTCGGGGTCGAGGGAGTCGTGGTTAAACCCCTGGACCCAAAATCGCTCGTTGCCCTCGTCCGAAGGACCCTCAAAAGTGCAGAACCAAAGGCCTAGGGAGCTGCTTGATTTGAACCTGCCCCATTTGGCAAGCTCAAGGATGGCCAAGTGGGAGGTGCGCAGTGAGGCAGTGGAGCAGGGCTTGGGTACTTCTTTGGGCTTGTTTGGGTGCTGCTTGCGGGGAGGGCCGGCGCCCTGTGAGGGTCGGAGACAGTGGGAGCGATGTTTCTTTGGACGCTCCTGTTTTCCCTGATGCCGCACCCATCGAATGCACCCGCAATGAGGATTGCCCAGACGATGGGGTGTTTTGCAATGGCGTTCTTGTGTGTCGGGATGGCCGCTGCCTGGCAGGGGGCATCCCCAGCTGTGACGATGGAATCACTTGCACTGTCGACCGCTGCGATGCCGCGATGGACCGCTGCATCCATGTTCCCGACCGGCGCCTTTGCCCCTCCGATGCTTTCTGCCACCCCACCCGGGGCTGCATCACCGAGCAGCCATGCGAGTTTGATACAGATTGCGCCGATGATGGCATCTTCTGCAATGGACCAGAGACCTGTGTGATGGGGGTGTGCCGCAGCGCAGGGAGGCGCGATTGCGATGATGGGAATAGCTGCACGGTTGATACTTGTTCGGAAGAAATGAGGATGTGCGTCTCGACACCCTATCCAGACCACCTCACCAACATCATGCATTGCGGAAGCGGTGCAAACGATTGCCGCCCATGTCCATTGCCACCTGATGGCCGCAACCAAGTGGCGCTTTGCGTAAATGGTGCATGCCAAATCGCATGCATGAGGGGCTTTGTTGACCTCGACGGCAACATGGACAATGGGTGTGAGTATCCATGCAAGGTGATGGGAGGAGTGGACCTGCCTGACGATGATTTTCGCGACACCAACTGTGATGGGATCGATGGTGATCGAATGCGGGCGGTCTTCGTTGCACCAAGTGGGGATGACGCCAACGATGGTCTATCCCCCGATCGACCCCTCGCCACACTGAGGAGGGCGCTTCAAGTGGCGCAAGAGACTGGGCGAGATCAGGTGCTCGTCGTGTCGGCAAACCATGTGCTTGGGGACACCCTCGATCTCGTCAGTGGAGTGAGCATCTATGGCGGTTACGAAGCTGGATTCCGCAACAGAACCAACTCGCGCGCAACACTGACAAGCAGTGCAGAGATTGCGGTGAGGGCTCAAGGTTTAAGGGGAGGAGTTACGATCGATCGGGTAAACATCGTCACGATGGATCGAAGCAGCGGTGAGGGGCGAATGGCAGTTGGTCTTTTTGTGAGGGATTCAGGTGATCACTTGCGTTTGAGGTGGGTGAATGTGATTGCTGGAAGGGGTGGTGCTGGAGCGGACGGCAGAAATGGAGCCAGGGGAAGGGATGGTGGCCGCGGGATGGATGCAGTTGGACAGTCTGGGGGCGCAGGGGGTTCTCCAGGGGGTGGAATGGGAGCAAGCGGAAGATACCGAATGGCTGGGCCAATGGGTCAGGCGGGTGAGCCTGGCTCCTGCGGAATGG
>JANWYL010000053.1 GCA_025056955.1 Sandaracinaceae bacterium
ACTGGAGACTACTTCGAGTCCCATTTTTACGGCGTGCGGCCAAGCGATCATCGGATCGACATGGACCAAGTTGCGCGTCTTGCCCGAGAGCTTCGTCCAAAGCTCATCTGGTGCGGAGCCAGTGCATATCCGCGCATCATCGATTTTGCTGCCTTTGCTGAGATCGCTCGAGAGATTGGCGCAATTCTTGCTTCTGACATCGCCCATATTTCCGGCCTCGTCGCAGCTGGGGTGCACCCGACCCCCGTGGGCCATGCCGACGTGATCACTTCGACCACCCACAAAACCCTCCGCGGTCCCCGGGGCGGGATCATCATGTGTTCTTCCGCGCATGCTGCTGCAATCGATCGGGCCGTGTTTCCTGGCCTGCAAGGTGGTCCTCACAACGCAACGATTGCGGCAATTGCCGTGGCTGCGCATGAGGCAATGCAGCCGAGCTTCCGGGCCTATGCCGAGCAGATTGTGCGCAATGCCCAGGCCCTCGGCGAGGCCCTCAAAAGCCGCGGCATTGAGCTTGTCACTGGCGGCACGGACAACCACATCGTGCTTTGCGATCTCTCTTCGAAGGGCCTAAGCGGCAAACACATCGCCAAAATCCTCGAAAAGGCCGGGATTGTCTGTAACGCCAATGCCGTGCCCTTCGACCGCCGAAAGCCATGGGATCCGAGCGGTATCCGTTTGGGCACGCCCGCAATCACCACTCGCGGCATGCGAGAGCGTGAGATGGAGCAAATTGCCCGCTGGATTGGAGACATCATCTCAAACCCCGAAGATCGGGCCCTTATCGAACGCACGCGGGAGGAAGTTCGAGAGATGTGCTCTGCTTTTCCGGCTCCTGGGATTCCGGTGTGAGTGCTTAAAAAGCGCTGAAATCGCTTGGGCAGGGGCCATTGACCCGAAACTTAGAGGTTGCTACTCTCAACCTGTTAGGAGCAGAGGAGGAGAGGCAGGCCTAGCCATGGATCGCAAAGAATCATCTGTGCTCATCAATTTGCGTGAACTCATGGATCTCGAGGACCAAAGGATCCGCGAGGAGGAAGAGCGCAAGCGAAAAGCAGAAGAAGCCGCACGCTTGGCCAGGGAAGCTGAGGAGCGGCGTCGTCGAGAAGAAGAAGAGGCAAGGCGGCGGGCTGAGGAGGAAGCGCGGCTGGCCGAGGAGCGGCGTCGTCGAGAAGAAGAAGAGGCAAGGCAGAGGGCAAAAGAAGAGGCAGAGCTTCGCATCCGTCTTGAGATGGAGGCCAAGGCCAGGGCTGCTGAGCAGGAGCGGCTCTTGGCCCATGAGCTTGAAATGAAGCGCATCGAAGCGCAGCGGCGCAAAGGCATTCACCCTGCGGTATTTGCGGGAGTTGTGGTTTTGCTTCTTGGTGCAGGTGTTGGTGCCTACTTTGCGGTTTACGTCCCATACCAAGAAGAGACCCAACGAGCGCTTCAGCGCCAGCGAGAAGAGCAAGAGCGCTTGGCTGCGGAAGCAGAGCGCCAACGCCAGGAGCTTGCAAGGAAAGCCGAAGAAGAGCGGCGGCAGCTTCAGCAGCAGCTTGAAGAGCTTAAGAAGCAGATCGAGCAGAAGATGGCAGCAGGAGACACCGCAGGAGCCCAAGCCGCCCGTGCGGAAGCAGAGCGCGTGCGGGCCCGCTTGCGCCAGGGGGGTGGAAGCGGCTCAGGGGGAGGAGGAAGTGCTGGGGGGAGCGGTGGCGGAGGCCGTCGGGCTTCGGATGACGATCCCTTGGGCGGTCTAGACCTCTAAATGGAAGAGTGGGAAGCAGCAAAAAAAAGAATCGCCTTCGCGTTGGATGGGATGACACCCCTGGAGGCGAGGGGCTGGATACGCCGCCTTTGCCCATGGGTGGGTGTTTTCAAGGTAGGGCTTGAGCTCTTTGTCCAAGGGGGAAAAGACGCGGTAAGGGCAGTTCAAGAGGAAGGCGCTTTGTGCTTTCTTGATCTCAAGCTTCACGACATTCCTGAAACAGTGGGCCGAGCTGTTGCGCGCGCAAAAGAGCTTGGGGCAAGGTGGGTGACTGTTCATGCCCTTTCTGGAGAGGAGGCACTCCGGAGGGCCAAGGAAGGAGGCGGTTCCCACCTCCAAGTCCTCGCAGTCACCTTGCTCACATCTCTTAGCTCTTCTGATGCGAAGGCCATGGTGGGTGATTCGCTTGGTGCTTGGATGGAGCGCCTGGTTGGTGTGGGCATGCGGGCTGGGATTGATGGTTGGGTGTGTTCGGGAGAGGAGCTTTCCACCTTGCGCCGTGTGGTTGGCCCGCGGGCCTTTGTTGTGGTTCCTGGGATTCGCTTGCCAGGGGATCCTTTGGGTGATCAGCATCGGGTGGCCACACCCAAGCTCGCAATTGCCAAAGGTGCCGACCTCATCGTTTTGGGTCGCTCGGTGCGAAACGCCCCTCAACCCGAGGAGGTGTTGCGTCGGGTGGTTGAAGAAGTGGCCTTGGCACTCAAGGGGTGTGGATGAGTCGCCTGTTGCTTGGGCCTCACGCGTTAAACGAGGCCATTAAAAAAGGTAAGCCCATCACCGTGGTGTATGCGAGTGAGCCTCCGAGCCAGGGTGCGCGTCTCCTCATTGAAAAGCTGCAGGCCAAAGAGATTCCAGTGCTGTTTCGTTCACGTGCCGAGCTCGATGTCCTGGCCAAAGGCGCCCATCACCAAGGTGTGATCGGAGTTGCCAAGGATTACGAATATGCATCCCCTTCGGTACTCGAAAACATCCCCCAATCGGCACTGATTGTGGCTCTTGACCAAATCACTGACCCCCATAATTTTGGTGCCATCCTGCGTTCGGCTGTGGCTTTTAAAAGCCATGCAGTGATCACCCTTGTGCACCGTGCTTGCCCTGTCACACCGACAGTGGTTCGCGCTTCTGCCGGTGCAACCGAGCATGCATCCATTGTGAGGGTTGTTAACCTCGCTCGCACCCTTCGTAGACTCAAGGAGAAAGGGGCTGAAGTGCTTGGCCTTGATGCTGAGGCAAGCACCGATATCGATGCGCTTCCACCATCCAACCAGCCAAGGGTGCTCGTTGTTGGATCAGAAGGAAAGGGGCTTAGGCAATTGGTAAGGAAGCAATGTGATCACCTGGTTCGCATACCAATGGCAGGTTCGATTGATTCCCTCAACGCCTCAGTGGCAGTAGGCATTGCCCTTTTTGTGCTCTCACGGGAGCGCTTGAGGTCCGAGCCACACCCAAGCGATGCGCCAAAAACCTAAAACCACCTTCATGTGGTGCTTTGCCAGAAAATTTTGGAAGCAGCGATTCCACTGGTCCTCTGCCAGGCGTGGTTGGCTGGAGTTGATTCACCGAGGTTGGTAGGTGGGTGATTCTTCGTGAAGTTTCACCATGTAGGCGCACGCAGGGCAATCGTGGTGGATTGGTATCTGAATTTCAAGAGAGGGTTTGCCATGGCATTCTTCGCCGCCTTGGTCTCACCCCTTGGTTTCACCATGGTGTGTTTTTGGTGTTTGTGATCGATGAGGGGTTGCTTGGAGGAATTCCTTTTGGGGTTGGCCGTGCGAGCGTTTGGGATGAGGCCCAAACGATGGAGCAGAAGATTGGCCTGAGCGATTTCCCTAAACGACTTCAAGCAAGCGCTCTTCGGCCCTTCGCTTCAAGGCGAAAAGACGCTAAGCGAGGCTTGATCGAGGATTGATTTTTTAGGCAATTTTCTCCTCCGGGCTTGAAGCTTGGAAATTCAATCGTGACGATTGGCACTCGCCTTGGGTACAATTAGGATTAACTTGGTTCCGTACCCAGTCCCTTCTGGAGTGGGGCCATCTTTTTGGGTTTTCCATGGCTCTGATTTGTCAGCGCTGCCAGCATTCGAACGAAGACACTGCTCGCTTCTGCCAAGCCTGCGGCGCAATGCTCGAGCAGGTTTCAGGTACCTCCGACCCATTGGTTGGCCGTGTCATCCAAGACCGCTATCGCATTACCCGTGTGATTGGGGAGGGTGGAATGGGCCGGGTTTATGAGGCAGAGCAGCGCCTTGGGGCAGCGCTTCGAAAAGTGGCCATCAAAACCTTGCGCCCTGAGCTTTCTCACGATCCCCAGATTGCTGCCCGCTTCAACCGCGAGTGCGAAACGGTCATTCAGCTCACCCACCCAAACACGATTCAATTTTATGACTTTGGGAAGCTGGAAGACGGGACTTTGTTCATCGTCATGGAATTCATTTCAGGGCATTCTCTGGCCACAGAGCTTGAAGAACGTGGCCCATTGGATCCTGTGCGGGCCGACCACATTCTCGCCCAGGTGTGCGGCTCCCTCCACGAAGCCCACAAGCGCGGCATCATTCACCGCGATCTCAAGCCTGAAAACATTTTGCTTTCGGAAAGGGGAGGGCAGCCTGATTTTGTGAAAGTCGTTGACTTTGGCATTGCAAAGCACGATGACCCACAGGAAGCCAACCGCACAAAGCTCACAAAGCAAGGAACCATCCTCGGAACGCCCGCCTACATGAGCCCAGAGCAGTTCGTTGGGAAAGAACTTGACGCGCGCTCGGACATCTACTCTTTAGGCATCGTGGCCTATGAGATGCTGACGGGGCGCTTGCCTTTTGATGCCCAAACACCATGGGAGTGGGCGACAAAACACCTCACCCAAGCGCCCCTTCCGATCGATGCTCACCCCAATGGAGCGAGGCTCCCACAATTCAAAAAAAACGCAATCATGCGGGCGCTTTCCAAAAACCCTGCCGAGCGCCAAGCCGATGTGATGCAGTTTTTGGCTGAATTCACAGGGCGAGAAGGGCATTGGCGTGCCCCTTCTGCACCAGGCTTGCCCTGGCCTCCTTCTCAAAGCTCCCAGCAGGACCTGCCCCCAGGGGGAGGAGGGGCGCCTCTGGCATGGCAATCGAATACGCCAGCTCCCCATGCCCAGTCGGTGAACTTTGCTCAGGGAAGCATGGGGGGGGTGGCGGGGGCTCCGGGCGCTGCTTTGAACGAACAGCCTCTCGCCGGCAATTTGGCGACGGCACCCCGCCTTTCGCCAGGGAGCACCCTCAAGCTGCTCATTGGGATAGGCATGGCTGGCATGCTCTTTTTGGTTGTTCTGGCGGGAGGGGTGGCTTACTACTTCATGAGTAGGCCTCTGGCCCAGGAGGTTGTTTCTTCCCTCCAAGAAGAAAATCAGCAAAAGGAGTTGGAGAGAGCTCCCGAAAGCCTCCCGCACACTCCAGAAGAGAGTACCACCCAGGAGCTTGCAGCCAGCACCGATACCAGGGCAACAACGGGTGTTAGAGAAGAACTAAAGGAACAACCATCAGAAGGAAATCTCGCGCAAAAAAAACAATCCTCGGAAGAAGGGGCAGTTCCTTCCAGCACTTCAGCAGTTTCTTCCACCAAGCAATCGACAGGTAGAACCCAGGGGGTGGTGCTTTCTGCAAGTTCACAAGAAACCTCTGGTGGAATTTCTGGCGCACAGCCCTCCTCAAGTTCACAAGGAGGCTTTTCGGGTGTGGCTTCGAGCACACCACCCTCTGGCTCAAGAGGAAGCCCTTCTGGCGAAGGGCCTCGGGAAGAGCCTCGAAGTGCCCGCTACGACTCCTATGGGGGGGGCACGCCTTCGGTTGGTAACCTTTACAGCGCAGGCATGGCTGCCTTGGATCGCCGCGACTTTCGGAGTGCTGCAGCCATTCTCATTCAGCTTGAACAGATCCTTGGGCGGCGGCATGGCGCGGTTGATACCCTGCGCTCCCACCTCGTCGACCGAGGAGGGAGAGCAGTGGGAGAGGCAGTGCTCAGGGGAAATTGCATGGAAGCGTTGGAGATTTTTGCCTATCTCCGAAGTGCAAGGGCCGAACATGATGCCAAGCGCCACATCCGCTACTGCAGGTGAAGGCAAGGCGAAGACGGGAATCCTTGGGTTATTGCCCCTCCTCCCACTGTTCCAGAAAGGCCCGGTCCCCTTGGAGTGCCACCCTTTGCATGTAGAAGCGCAGTGCCCGCTCTCCTCCAAGTTCCTCCCCACCTCCTGCACGGCCAGGGCCTCCGTGGATGCAAGAGGGGAGCACTGTGCCAGGTGAGATGGTTTTCCCAACCACCTTTGGATTCACAACCAGCATCCGGCCGTGGAAAGGTGCAATCGCATCAAGCGCGCGGCGCAAGCTTTCTCGTTCTTCACCATAGATGCTCGCAACCAGGCTTCCATCACCTTTGCAGATGAGCTCTCCCCCCTCTTCAATCGAATCGTAGGGGCAAAGGGTGGCGCAAGGCCCAAACACCTCGATCTGATGCACAGCATCGCTTTGCTTTGGATTGTCTGCACGCAAAAGGATGATTGGCACAAAATACCCTTTTCCTTCAGGCACACCAATTGGGTGCACCTTCTTGGGATCCCCAAAAACCAAGCGGGCACCCGACCCGATCAAGGCCTCAACACCCCTATGGAACTCCAAAACCTGGTCACGGGTGGCGAGAGGGCCAACGTGCACTTCTTCAAGGGATGGGTGACCAATCCGCACCCCTTCGAGCCCTTCGATGAGTTCGCTTTGAAGGGTATCGATGATCGAGCGGTGAATGAAGATCCGGCGTGTTGCTGTGCATTTCTGCCCAGCTTTTTGGGTGATTTCCTTGATCACATCACGCATGAAGGCCTGGTAGACCTCACTCCCGGGCGCAACCTCTGGGAGCAACCAGGCAGAGTTGAGGCTATCGGCCTCGATGTTCAATCTGGTTGAGCGGTGAACAACGGCGCTTGTTTGCCGGAGCTTGGCGCCGGTTGAAGCAGAACCTGTGAAGACGATGTGGTCTTGGGGGCCAAGGGCTTCGAGGATGCCATCGGCTTTTCCAACCAGGAACTGAAAAGCATTTTGGGGAAGCACCCCGCTTTCGACGATGATTTGGGCCATGCGATGGGCGAGAATGGAAGTGGAGGTTGCAGGCTTGGAAATGACAGGCACCCCTGCAAGGATGGCGACGCTGAGCTTTTCGGCGAGATTCCAAGCTGGGAAATTGAAGGCGTTGATGTGGAGGGCCACACCTGGACGAGTCACCCAAAGGTGCATGCCATAGAAGCGAGGGTCCTTGGTGAGGGCTTCGCCTGGCTCCACAAGGGAGCGCTTGTTTCCAAGCTTTGAACCAATCCCCGCATAGTAAGCCATCGTTCCAATTCCGCCGTCGATATCGAATTTGGCATCGGCGCGCGTGCTGCCTGTCGCCCGAATCGAAACATCGATGAGTTCCTCTCGGTGGTTACGGAGGGTTTTCGACAGGGCATCGAGCATGGCCCCGCGCTCTCCAAAGGAGCGCGCGCGCAAGCCAGGGCCTGCAGCCCGCGCTGCTTCGAGAACACCCTCAAGGGGGGGATCACACCATGCTGTGCCCACCCGCTCTTCGCTCGATGGGTCAAAGAGGGGATGCTCCCTCTTTCCTCGTACCCATGTACCTGTAAGATGGCTTTGAACTTCAAACATCTCTTGAGCTTTGCCCAACTCCATGAAGCTGTGCAAGGGTACAAACCCAGCCTTGACAGCGAGCATGCCTTTTGGTTATAAACTGCCCAACCTTGAGCCGAAATCAGTAGGCCGGGGAACAATTGGTTGCGGAGGAGCATATGAAGGGCAATTTGATGAAAAGGTTAAGCTCAGTAAAAGAGATGATATTGTTTGCATGCCTTTTCTCTCTTTGTTTTTATTGGTGCGTGTGGGGGAGGAGGCGGAGGTGGGGGAGGAAGCGTAGATGGGGGAGGAGATGGGGGAGGGGGAGGAGGTCCTCATAACCGTGTTTCCTCAAACCTCCGAGGGCGAGGGAGGATGGCAGTCGTCAGCGTGAGGGGTCAGTTTCAAAACGCGCTCATGGGGAGGTTGGGGGGAATGCAGGTTTCTGGTGTGAATCTTGCGCGCGAGGCCAAAATCGAGCCTCGCATCAAATTCCCCCAGAGGGCGAGAAAGGTGGTAAGGCCAGGAAACCTCAATGGGAAGCGTGGGAGGCTCAGCATGTCTGCCGACGAGGCGGGGGAGCCCATTGAGTTTTTGGTTGTTGAAGATGAAGGCATGGTGGAAGCCGCTTTCTTTTGGTCGAGTGAATCGGTTGAACCTGAAGGTGAAATATGTTGGTTGGTTGGGGTGAATCGGGACATGGAGTGGGCCTTGATTGCTGAGGACTGCGATCCGGCTCAGGAAGAAGCTTTTGCTTTCGTATGCACTGGCCAAGGTGATGGGGAGCCTGAGTGTGAGGTGTGCAGCGCAGATGCATGTGCGGTGTGTCAAGGGGATGGCGATTGCGAGGTTCCCGATCAAGATGGTGCAAACGAAGTGGATGAGTGGGGTGAGGACCCAACCCCGGACTGGATCATTGGGAAGTGGGTTTTCCGGGGTGATCCGGATGGAGACGATGACGAAGACCAAGTCACCATTGAATTTAGGGATGATGGGAGCCTCCACATCGACATCGATATTGGGGGCGGATTCGAGGGATGCGCTGAGGCTGAAATCGAGCTGGACGGCAGTTGGAGCGGGATGCTTCAGGACGGGTGGCCCTACGTCGATATCGAGCTCACACAAGGAGAGGCGGTGCTTGAGATGTGCATGGAGCCCAGTCGTGAGGGTGAACACCCCATCATGCAAGATGTGCTCGAGACATTTGAAAATGGACTCGAAGGTTATTGGCTTGTTGACGAGACTGGAACCAAGCTTACGTGCTATTTCGACAATGGCGAAGTGGTCGAGTGGATGAAGCAAGAATAGGGCAACAACAAGGCATGAGGCCCTGTTTCCATTTTCTTTGCTTGTGCTTGCCTATTGCGCTAATCACACCTCTTTTGCCACAGCGGGTTGGTGCACAAGCTGTGGAGGAAGGGCAGGGCGAGCAGCTCCAACAAGGTGCAAAAGTTCAAAGCCAGGCTCCACCCCCTACTGTTTCCATTTTTTTTATCGGTGTGCCACCGCCAAGCCCAGCGAAGGACAAGGGTAACAACGATCCATTGCGCTTTCGATTTGGTGTAACCCTTGGTCCGAACCTATACTTCACCCAAATCGGCTTGGGTGTTGGAGCAAGCCTGCTCCTGCGGCTGGGTTTGCAGTTCAACCAGTGGGTTGCCTTGTATTACCAGCCACAAGGAATGGTGGGTGCAGTGGCATCAGCAACAGAAGAATCGGTAGAGGGGGCCTTGATTGCGGGGCTTCAAAATGCCCTGATTTTCGAAACAACCCTCCCCTTTTTGCAGTTTGGGTTTGGTCCTTCCCTCGACGTGCTTGAAGTTGCTGCTGCTTATATCCAAATCAGGAGTGATTCGGTGTCGGGAGGTGCTGGAACCATCGGGCTGACCACCCTTGGTCTCGACACCAGGTTAGCCCTGGTGCTTGGGGGAATTGGCCCAGGGTATCGGGGTGGTTTTTCGATCAATCTCCACTATCACCCAACCTTCTTCTTTTTTGATGACGTGAGTGTGTTCCATCAGTTCCTCCTTGCAATTGGAGGGGAGGTCTACTGAGTTTTGAGCTTGGGCACTCAGTTGGGTGATGAGCGCATGCTCGGGGGTGTGATTTCGCTGAGGATGCGTTCGATCACCGCTTGGACTGGAAGCGCGCCAAGTTCCTGGTTGCCATCTCTCTGGGTGAGGGAGATGGTCTGGCTTTGCGCTTCGCGTTCACCGATCACCCCTCGATAGGGGATGCGCATGAGCCTGGCTTTCCTGATCTTCGCACCGAGTTTTTCGCTGGAAAGATCTGCGATGGCACGCACCCCTTTTGCTTGCATTTCCCTAAGCACCTCTTGGGCATAGGCATTGTATCGTTCGCTCACCGTCAAAAGGATGATGTGCTCAGGAGCCAGCCAAAGGGGAAAAGCACCAGCGGTGTGTTCGATGAGCACCCCCAAGAAGCGTTCGATTGAGCCAAGGATGGCGCGGTGGAGAACGACAGGGCGGTGAGGGGTGTTGTCTGGGCCCACAAAGCTCAAATCAAAGCGCTCTGCCATGTTGAAGTCGACTTGGATCGTTCCGAGTTGCCAGCTTCGGCCGATGGCATCTTCGAGGTGAAACTCAACCTTTGGGCCATAGAAAGCTCCCTCTCCTTCAGCGATCTCAAAGGGGAGTCCCTTTTGGCGAAGGGCCGTAAAAAGGGCCTCTTCTGCGCGGTTCCAGTTTTCGTCACTTCCAATTCGCACTTCGGGCCGGGTCGCAACGACGATCTGGCTCCCCTCGAAGCCAAAGTCCTTGTAGACCCCAAAGAGAAGATCGATAAAGGCTTCGATTTCTCCTTGGACCTGATCGATTGAGCAAAAAATGTGTGCGTCGTCTTGGCAAAAACTTCGGACCCGGGTCAGGCCTTGGGTCACGCCACTTCTTTCAAAGCGGTGGAGGCGGCCAAAATCGGCAAGCCGCAAAGGAAGTTCGCGGTGGCTTCTTCGCTCCATTTTGAAAATGAGGGCATGGGCCGGGCAGTTCATGGGTTTGAGCGCAAAGCGCACGCCCTCCTTCATCAGAGCGGCAAGCTCAGGGGCTTTATCCTCCTGGAGGATGGCTTTTTCAAGGTCCTCGCGAATCAGGGCGAGGCCCTCTTCAGAGGCAGCAAAAAACATGTTGGCCGAATAGGTCGGAAGGTGGCCTGAGGTCAAAAAGAGCTCTCGGTCGAAAACCTGGGGGGTGATCACTTCGAGATAGCCAAAACGACGGTAGAGGGACCGAACGTAGTCGATGAGGGCATTGTAGACGAGGGCACCACGCGGCAAAAAAAAGGGCGCAGCCGGCGCCCATGGATGAAAAGCAAAAAGCTCAAGCTCTTTTCCGAGCTTTCGGTGATCGCGTTGTTTGGCCTCTTCCAAGCGCGCAAGGTGCTTTTCAAGCGTGGCTTCATCGGCGAAGGCGATGCCATAGATGCGTTGAAGCATCGGATTTGTTTCGATCCCACGCCAATAGGCACCGGCCACGCCCGTGAGCCGAAAGGCCTTGAGAAAACGGGTCGATGGCACGTGGGGCCCTTCACACAGGTCTGACCAGTTTCCGTGGTGGTAAAAGGTGATTTCTTCGCCCCTGGCGATCAGGCGTTCGAGATGCTCGAGCTTATAGGTCTCCCCAGCCTTGCTCAAGCGATTTCGTGCTTCTTCGGGGGAAAGGACTTCGCGCTGGAAGGGGAGGTCTTGGGCGACGATCTCCCGCATGAGGGCTTCGATGCGCTTGAGGTCTTCTTCCCCAAAAGGGGGGCCTGCTTTGTCGTAGTCATAGTAAAAGCCATCACGCGTCGGGGGGCCAAAGGCGATCTTTGTGCCGGGGAAGAGGCGTTGGACGGCATCGGCCATGACATGGGCGAGGCTATGGCGGATCACCTGCAGTGCTTCCGGATCGGAAAGGTCGACCGGTTCAAGGAGGCTTGTCGAGGGCACGGGCGTATGGAGATCAACGAGCCGATGGCCATTTTCTTCTTTCAGGCGGGCAGCAATTGTGCTTTCGTTGAGAAGCCCTCGCTCAGCGAGCAAATCCCTCACGCTTCTCAGCTGATCTCGTTCTTTTGATGAAGGCTGCGCTTCTAGGCTCACACCTTCGTGATAGAACGAAATGGCTTTCACGCAACGAGAAGAGCTGTTCGTTGGGCGCTAGGTGTGCACTTTTTCTCTTTCATTTGATGGAGATTGGGCGGTGGCTTGGCCAGATGGCAAAGAGGGCTTCTCGTGAGAAGGCCCTGGCCCTGGTTGGACTTCAATCGAATCCTCTTCTTGCAGTCCTCGCTTGAAGGCGCGGATGGCCTTGCCAATGCCTTCTCCGATTTGTGGAAGACGGCTTGCTCCAAAAACGAGAAGCACGATGAGCAAAATGACGATGAGCTCACCCATTCCCAGATTTGGCACAGGACCTCCTCACAAGGCAAGCGTAAGCCCAGGAAGTGGCTTGGGCAAATCCCTGTGACAAAAAAGGGTTCACATGGCAAAGGGTAGAAGGTGGCTTCGGTGGTTGTGCAGCGCGGTCACGTGCAGCCCCTGTGGGCAGGTCATCCCTGGGTCTATGCCCAGGCAATCGAGCGGATTGAGGGAAGCCCCGCGCCCGGCGATGTGGTGGATGTTTTCGATCCCGAGGGGCACTTCCTTGGCCGGGGCTTTTATTCTCCAAACTCAGCGATTCCAGTGCGCATTGCCACCCGCGACCCCAACGATCCTTTGGACATGGCTTCGATGAGGCGAAAAATCGAAGAAGCGATTCGCCTAAGGCAGCGCGTTGGCCTGCCAAGCCCAGAAACGACAGGTTATCGCCTTGTGCATGCCGAGGGGGATGGCCTACCGGGGCTCATTGTCGATGTGTTTGGCAAGGTGGCAGTGGTTCAGTGTTTGATTGAGGCCATGGTCAAACGCCGTGAAGAAATCATGGCACTCCTCATGCGCTTGCTTGAAGTGCAGAGCATCGCCGAAGTCCGTGAGGAGGGAGATACCGCCAAGCTTCATTTGCTGAGGGGGCAGGAACTCCGTGGGATTTCCTTTCTTGAGCGCGGGCTTTGCTTTGAGATCGATCCGGGTTGGGTGCAAAAGACTGGGTTTTATTTTGACCAGCGCGAAAACCGGGCGCGTGTTGAATCGTTGGCTCACGGCGCTCGGGTCCTCGACCTTTTCACCTATGTTGGCGCCTTTGGAATTGCAGCTGCTCGGGGAGGTGCAGCCCAAGTGCGCTCCATCGATCGCTCGGCCGTTGCGGCCTTTCTTGCGGCGCGAAATGCCCACCTCAATGGCTTTGCCTCGCGCATGAGTGTGGAAAAAGCGGATGTCAAGCGGGTTCTCGAGGAACTTCAATCCCGCAAGGAGCGCTACGACCTCGTGGTGGTCGATCCGCCAAAGCTTGCTTCGACCATTCGCCACCTCGAAAAGGCCAAAGTGGCATACAGGCGCCTGAATCGCCAGTGCATTCAAGTGACCGCCACAGGAGGCATCCTTGTGACTTGTTCCTGCTCTGCAGCCATGGGTCTTGAAGAATTTCTCCGTACCCTTTCTTTTGCGGCTTGCGATGCCCACGCAAGGCTTAGCCTCTTTGCAATTGGATGGCAAAGCCCAGATCACCCAACCCCACCTGCTTTTCCTGAAGGAAGATACCTTAAGTGTGCTTTTTTTAGAGTGCTCCGATGAAAACCGCACTGCCACCCCATCTCTCGTTCGATCTTCCTTCACCTTATGAAGATCCCATCCGCTACGATCGCACCTATCGCAGAAGACGAATGGATGTCGAATTCTATCGAAGCATGGCAAAAGAGAAAGCAGGCCCTGTGCTCGAACTTGGAATTGGGACAGGGCGAATTGCAATTCCCCTGGCCAGGGATGGGCATTTGGTGGTTGGCATCGAAAAAGAGCCTGCCATGCTTGAACGCTTGCGCCTCAAGCTCAGGCGCGAAACTCGGGAGGTCCGCTTGCGAGTGCGGTGGATTGCAGGTGATTTTCGTTGGATGCGCTTCCCCAAGGATGGAGAGAACGAAACACCAAGGCGCTTTCCTTTGGTCATTGCCCCATTCAATGTTTTTATGCACCTTTATACGATCGATGACGTCGAATCGACCCTCTGCGCCATCCGTGAATGCCTTGAGCCCAAGGGAATACTGGCTTTCGATGTACGCATGCCGGACATGCGCACTTTTTTTCGCAATCCCGAACGCCGCTACCGCTGCGCTGATCTTCGTAACCCCCAAAGCGGTGAGCGCCTTTTGGTTTATGAGCGCTTTGAGTATGATGCCTTTTGGCAAATTCAATGCGTTACAACTGAGTATCGATTGAAAACAGGAGCTTTGCTTCGTACCGAGTGCTTGGTGCACCGCCAGTTCTTTCCTCAAGAACTCCTTGGGCTTTTGCGTGACGCTGGCTTTCAAATTGTCGGATTCTGGGGTGATTTCGATCGCAGCCCCCCCACCATCGACTCA
Source organism: Sandaracinaceae bacterium (assembly GCA_025056955.1). GTDB lineage: Bacteria > Myxococcota_A > Polyangia > Polyangiales > Sandaracinaceae > JANWYL01. Next base: position 13,827 of record JANWYL010000053.1, read on the forward strand.
CCGCACCAGGTGGTCGTGGCAGAGATCAAGTGAGCTGCTCGAGCCGCTTTGTTGAACTTCTCTTGTTGGAGTGGCTATGCTTGGACAGAGGACAGGGATGAAGGTGAGTGGTTTTTGGGGATGGAGCGATGAGTTGGGAAGAGGGGTGGTTTGCGTTTTGGCTCTTGCTTTGATTGGGAGTTGTGGTTCATCAGGCCCAAAGCGGGCCAACATCAAGCCAGGTGCACTGCCTCCCGGGGTGACACTCACGGGGGTTTACCACTCTCCTCAATATGGCGAGCTCCATTTGGTCCAAAATGGCCGACAGGCGATTGGGGAATACAAGCAAGAGGAAAGGAGGGGCCGAATCCAGGGAACGCTCGAAGGAGATGTTTTGCGTTTCGAGTGGACGGAGCACAGGGAGCTTGTGACAGGAAAGCCGCTTGTAACGCGTGGTCGGGGCTATTTCCAATTCATTCGTGGAGAGGATGGGTCTGACTATTTGGTGGGTGAGTGGGGGGTCGGGGAGGATGAGGTTGGAGGAGGCCCATGGCGCGCTGTTCGATTGCGAAACCGCAAGCCCACTCTTTCCACCGATC
>JANWYL010000054.1 GCA_025056955.1 Sandaracinaceae bacterium
CCCCGATGAGGAATTCTTCGCCCTGGGCTGCGGATCGGTCTCTTCCGATAGAGCTGGAAGCAGCCAAGCTTGCGCTTGCAAGAGAAGCCCTTCGCAACGCTCAAAAAAAGGCCCAAACAGCGCACGGCGGGCGATTTCTCCGAGATCGGCCAAGCGGCTCCGCCACCTTTGGCGGGCCTTTTGTGCCTCTTGTCGCACAAGCTGGACGTCCTCCTCTTCAAGCTCAGTTGCCGCAAGTTTTTCGAGGACTCCGGGTGACCCCTCAAAAGCGATTGCCCCCCACGCAAGCCCTGAAGCAGCCCCACTCGATTGCCAGCGGATGGAGGCACCTTGCTCGAGGCCGCGCCTTGCCAAAATCCGTGCCAAGCTCATTCCAACCTCTTCTGCATCGCAATCCGGAATCGCAGCAATCCGGATGAGCTGCGGGGGCTCTCCTTGGATCCGTCTAAAAGGCCAATGACCTCGAAACGGCCGGGCCTGTCCAAGGCTCGCCCCTTCCACCGGCGCCCCTCCTTTGAACTCGCTGACGAAGGGGCCAGCCACCGCCCATCGCCCTGCCCCTCGCCACGAACGCCATTTTGCAAGCACCTGCTCAGGAAGCAAGCGGGCAATGGATTCTGGCAAGCCATGGGGTGCAATCCGGGCGGCTTGCTCTGCCAAAAGGGCCTCAGCAGCCAGGCCCAGGCGGACTTCATCGGGACCCATGCGGGCCAGCAAAGCCGCTCGCGCCGCCTCGATTTCTTGAAGAGCGGGTTCGCTCATCGCGACACAGTCAGCAGCAAAAGACACCTCCGCGAGAATGAGCTCAGGAGTGCCCTCCCATACCACCAAAAGCGCATCTGCTCCAAGCAAGACCTTGCCCTCAGTCGCACAGCGACGGGCCAGCACTTCTGCCGCAACGGCTGTGGCCCCCCTCTCTCTTTGACCCTCAGCCAAGGCCCCTGGGAGCGCCCAAAGAATGACGCCTTTTTCTGCGTCAGGCACGGGGACCTGTACCGCATCCCGCCACGGCGGCGGCTGAGGCTCAAGGCGAGGAGGGATCTGGAAAGCGTTGGGGCCCACGTAGGCCCACCCCGCCCTCCTCCACGCTGCACCCTGTTCGTCGGTGTGCTCATCACTGTGCAGCCATTCCATCGCCACGCGCTCCATGAGCTCCATGGCATCGCTCGGTCCCGGCCCGGGCCACTCCCTGTGTCCGGGCCAAGGCCACGCGCCGAGCCAAAAGCCCGGCTCTGCCCCTCTCCCTTTGCCCTCAGGGCCAGAAAGAGCCACCACCCACCCAGTGCGCAGGGGGAAAACCCGAAGGGAAAGCTCAGAAAACCACTCCATTCGCCTGCGCCACGCTTCAAACCAACCCCATGCACTCGCCGCATTTGGAAGCCTGAGCGCCAGGGCCCAACTCCCTTCACGAAAATGCGCTTCGATGCGGATCGGCTCGCTCACCCCTCTTCTCGCACCTTTTCTACCTTCACTATTCCTACCACTTCCACCGCCTCGATGCTGAAATTCAACCTTCGCAATCTCTTCAATCACCCTTCCTCCTTCACCCTCTCCAACACCCACCCAAACCACTGGCCCCCCGCCATAGTTTTTCTCAATAAACTTTTCGATTTCTTCTTTTGGGGCATTGATCCCATCTCCAAAGGGATCGAGCTCGATCCCGGTTGCTCCTTCGATGGCCAAGCGCTCGGCCTGAAGGTGTGGAGAGGCAATCGCAATATTTCTGCGCCCAATCAGCATAGAGCGTGCTTGCTCGATCAAATGAGGGGTGGGGGATCCACTGCGCATCACCAAATGCAGTCTTTCGATGCACTCTTTTGGCACATCACACCATGTTGTAAACAAGGTGATTTCAGGAAGCACCCTCGCCTCAACCCCCTCGTATCCCATCGCCACCGAATGGGCTGCAAGCGCCGCAAGGCCTGGTGCATCTCCTGTCCCAACTTCAAACACCAAAGCCATTGCCACTCCTTCAATCGGCCTTCGCACCCAAATCACACGAGGGGATGGTGGCCTAAGAGAGGACGGTCTTGGCATTGGCGTGTGAATCACCTGAGTGCCACAACCAAAAACAACCAAAAATCCAGCCGCAAAAAGATGATATCCCAAACCTTTTTGGCCCTTGTGCCACCTAGGCATCGAGTTCGCTCCCCTCGAGCAAACGCGCGAAATTTTCACGATGCCTCCAAAGGGCAATGGCACTCATCCCCAGTGCAGCCCATGCCCGAGGCGCAGGCCACAACCTCAATGCAATGCCACATCCAACCACAATCCCAGCGATGGAGCGAAGGCTCGCTTTGGTCGTGAGCCGACGGGCCACCCCGTGGGCAAGCATGCCCCCAAGCGCGGCTGGAAGATCGAGGACCACCAAAGCCCCTGCCGCTGTCGCCACTCCTTTTCCACCCTCGAAGCGATGCCAAATCGGAAAACAATGGCCTGTCACAGCAGCAAGAGCAGCCCAGGCAGCTGCTTTCTCTCCTTCGTTTCGCAATGCCACCCACACAGGAAGCGCACCCTTGAGTGCGTCCAAAACCAAAACCAGCCGCCCTGCCCTTTTCCCAAGGGCCCGCGCCACGTTGCTCGCCCCAGGATTGCCCGAGCCCACCTTGCGGATTTCAACCCCATGGCACTTTGCAACCAAGGTGGCAAAAGATATGGAGCCGAGCCCGTATCCCAAAAGCACCCATCTAAACACGCTGCACTCTCCCATTGAATCTCCCTTTGATCAACCCCAATCTCTGTGAAAGCACCCATGATTCAAATCGAATGAGTCAAATGGCTCAACCACCGATGACCCCACGTTTCGGCCCCCTGCTTACGCTCCTTTGTGCCTCTTGCGCTTCAGCGCCTCGGCCGGCGCCTCCTCGCCTCGTGAAGCTGGAAGAAACGAGGATCGTCGCCACCCGACAACCTTCTGGCGAATACCGATTCGAATTCGTCAACCCCCAGTCTCTTTTTGATGAAGGCAACCACCACCTTCGGGAAGGCCGGTGCGACGATGCCGTACAATTCTACGACCGACTGGTGCGAGAGTTCCCCTCATCGAAGCTGGTTTCGCCCGCCCTCTATAACGGAGCGCTCTGCCTGCTTCGGGCCCAACGTTTTGAGCAGGCAAGCCAACGCTTCGATCGGCTTCTCGCCCTGCGACCAAACTCAACAGATGAAAAACATGCCCGTTTTCTTTGGGCAGAAGCCCTGGCTGCGCTTGGGCGTTGGGAGCAAGCCCTTGAGAATGCCCAGGCGCTTCTTTCCCGCGAAGACCTCAGCCCAGAAGAGCGCCTTGAGGCCATGGCCAGAAAAGCAGAGGCCCTTTTGGGTCAACGCGAGCTCGATTCGGCTCAACAGAGCGCGCGCCAAGCCCTTGCCTATTTTCGCGTCCTCGAACGCGAAAACCCCATTCACGACGATGAGTTTGCTGCAATGTCGGCTTTCGTTTTTGCAGAAACCTTGCGCCTCCGCTCCGAAGCCATCAGCCTGCCCCTCGCTCCGGTTGAGGTCCAGCATGAGCACCTTGAGCGGCGAGCAGCCCTCCTTCTCCAAGCCCAGGCCGCCTATTTCGACACCATCCGTTTTGGTCATCCCCGATGGTCTCCTGCTGCAGGCCATCGCATCGGCGCCATGTACCGCCATTTCTTCGATGCGCTGATGAATGCCCCCGTCCCCCCACCACCATCTCCCCTCCAGGGAGAGCCCCTAAGGATTTACGAGCAGGAGTTCAAGGTGCGCCTTGAAGAGCGGATTCTGCCACTTCTGCGTCATGCGATCCGCTACTGGGAGTTAACCATGCTCATGGCAGAGCGCATCGGAGCAAACAACGAGTGGCTCGAAGCGCTTCGGAGCGATCTCGAATCCACCCGTGCGCTTTTGGCAGAGGTGAGTGAGGCCATTGCCCAACGCAACATCTCATCAACAAAGCCAAATAACCCATCCACCCACCCACAAAGGTAATTTACACCCTGCCTTTTGCGCTTTTTGCTGCTAGAATGACGCCATGCATCTTACGCTGGCTTTGTTGTTTGGGCTCTTGCTGCTTGGTTGTGGTGGAAATTCACCCGATCTGGATGCCGGGCCCTCCCGCGATGCGCGGGCAAGCGAGGGAGGTCGTGATGTGAGCGCGATCGACGCCCCGGATTCCACAATTGGAGAAGATGCGCCGAGTCCAGCTGATTCTGGAGCTGATGCCGTAAGAGATGCACCCATCTCCTCTCTGGACACTGGGCAGGACACTCCCAGCACACCCGATGCTGGGCCGGGGAGAGAAACAGATGCCTTCTCCACGGAGGACGCATTTCGGTGGCGCGTCCATTTTTGCCGCTTGCAATACCCTCTTGGAGCTGACCTTAGATTGAAAGACACCCTCACCGTGTATGGCAGGGTCTATGTCGAGGGGTTAACAGACCGCACCCAAATGAATGACCCAGATCCCCTGCTCATCGCCGAACTTGGGTGGGGCCCAGTCGACTCAGACCCAGCCACTTCAACGTCTTGGCGCTGGATCCGAGCCGCCCCAAATCCCGGCTACGGCCCAGGCAGCCCCTCTCACGAACCCAATAATGACGAATACCAAGCCACTCTCACTGCAGAGATGGTTGGAACTTACAACTACGCCTACCGCTTCTCAGGGGATGGAGGACGCACCTACCTCTATTGTGACGGTCAAGATGCGGGATCGAGCGATGGGTATCAACCAGCCAATGCCGGTCGACTCACGGTGAATCCTTAGCGGATCCATCCTTGTTCAACATACCAAGCGATTGTGCGTCGCACCCCTTCTTCGATGTTAACCCTTGGTTCCCACCCAAGCTCCTTTCGGATTTTGGCACTTGAAACCACCCATGCTTTTTGTGCGCCCATCGTGGCCTTTTGTCGGTTGAAAAGACGGGGCTTTCCATCGATCATGGTGAGAAGCTCCCCCCCAATTGCTGCCAACCACACGAAAGCAAAAGGAAAATCGATGGTGATCACCTTCTTACCCATCACGCGCACAATCGTTTCTTGAAAACTCTCCCAGCTTTGTGGATGCCCATCATCGACAAAAAAACCCTGCCCCACAGCGTTGGGGTGAATGGCTGCGAGGAGCATCGCTTCAACGCAATCATCGACGTAGAGTGCGGACCATTTTTGGTGACGGTTGCCGAAAAAAAGGTTTCTGCCCTTTGAGATCTCTCGAAAAAGATTGAAAAAATCGACGTCCCCTGGGCCATACACTCCCCCAGGCCGCAAGATGGTCCAAGGAATTTCTCTTCTGCGCTCCAGTGCATGCTCTGCTTCAAGCTTGCTTTGGCCGTAGTATTCGATCGGCCGCCGCGGATCCTCCTCCACAAGAGGCCTGCCATGCGGCGAAGGGCCGTAAGAAGCTTGCGAGCTTACAAAAACAAAGCGCTTGATCCTTGGATGCTCCCGCTCGATGGCCTTGAGCAAATGCTCGGTTGGCATGACATTGGCGCGCCAAAAGTCCTCGTAGCGAACCCCCTTTGTGGCTCCTGCAACATGAAAGACAAAATCGGGACGTTCCTCCCTCATGATCCTGCACAACCCCTCGAGGTCTTCATATGCGCACTCGAGCGCACGCCCTTTCTTTGCAGGGGGAGAGCCGGGCCTGCGAATCGCCACGACCTCAAGCCCCCTTTGGAGCAAAACGTCCCGCAAGCGACCACCGATAAAACCACTCGCACCAGTCACCAAGGCCTTTCCAGAAAGCACGTCCATCTCATTCCTCGCCAGCAATCGTGTAAAGAAAGCAGCTCCTCAGCTTTGTCAGTTATCAGCCACTCTCCCGATGAGCCAATCATTTGCGATTGCTTGAAGATGCGTTTTCTTGGGTCATGTGGGCTTCCGGCTCGAGGGCTTGATCCCGAAATTGGGAGCGCCAGTGCAAGTGACGCCAACCGAGGTAGGCCACAACCACTCCCAAAAAGGCATTGAGCCCAAGCAGAGCGATCAAGGCCAAGCGCAAAGAGGCCGCTGAGGAGCGAGCCACTGCAAAAGGGCCCACCAAAACGATCTCGCGCTTCCCCGCTTGGGGCGGTGGGACAGGAACGAAAACCGCCGCCACATCTTCTGGCGACATCCCTTCAACAGCACCTGCCACAAGCCTTTGGACCGCACCCTCGTCGATTGGTGGATGACCTGCACGGTGGCGAATTAGCACGGAGGCACGAGGCCGCACCCCCTCGCTGTCAAAGGGGAAGGCGATTTTGGGTGGCAGGGCCAGGTGAATGCGCGCATCGACCACTCCATCGATCGCCTCGAGGGTGCGGGCCAGCTCTCCAGAAAGGGCCGCGCTCCAACGTGCCCGTTCTTCTGTGGCAGTGGGCATCAGGGTGGCACCACCAAACCAATTTCCGATTCCTGGCTCACTCGCGCGCGGCAGGCCTTCAGCCCGAAGCACAGCCAGCGCTTCTGGCAGATCGGCAGTGCTGATCGCGATTGCAAAGCGCTCTTCTCCTCCCTGCTGTTCAATCTTCTTCTCTGCGCCTATCCCGTGACGATCCAAGGCCATCAACACCGCATTGGCCTGCTCCTCTTCAAGCCCTCGCACGAGCTCGGCTTGACACGCAACAAGCGCCCATACCCATCCAAGCAACACCCAGCGCCATCCATGCATTGCCTTCAATCCGATGCATCAAAAGAAAAGCTTGCGCCCATGCGCGGCGCACCAAAGCTTGGAAAGCGAATCGAGGCCAGCTTTGATTGGATGCAGCGCTGAAATTCTGGGCTTCCAGCCCGAACCGATGCGCCAAGCACCTCTCCACTTCCCGCGATTGCGAGATCGATGCGCACCTTGCCGAGCTCATGCCCTGAGCGGAGCTCTGAGGAAACACAATCAAACATCGAATTCAAGTGAGCGTTCATGGTGCTTGCGATTTGCGATGGTGTCAGCCGAGTGATGGCTGCTCCTTGGCTGATATCACCCAAGTTCTCGGGCTCGGCCATTGCTTCTTCGTAACTCTTAAAGTTCCCACCCACCGCAAATCCGCCGCTGCTCTTCCGGGCCCCGCCACTTCGCTTTTTTGGAGGATCGGGCAAGATCCCGGCCGTACCCTCGACCTTGACTTCGCCGCGAGCGTAGAGATCAGCAAGCGCATTCATTTGAATTTGGCGTTCTTCAGCGGCTTTGCGGGTATAAAGGTAAACCCCAATCAGAATTCCCATTGCGCCGATGATCGATGCGCCGAGAATGGCTTTGGCCACATTGCTTTTGGCCTCACGCTGGGCTGACTGGGCCAGGGCCCGTGCTTCCGCCTCGCGGGCTGCCTTTAGGCGATACTGCTCTGCGAACTCCGCAAAGTCCTCCCACTCATCGACACGCTTGCGCACCCCTGTGTCCATGTTGAGCAAGGCATGTTCTCCGCGCACTTCCCCTTTGGCAATGAGATCGACAAGCTCTCTTCCAGAAAAGGGCCCGTGGTCCAAGCCATCCTTTTGCACCATCCATCTGGGCGCATCGTTTTCGGTGATTCGCTTGAGCAGGGCGCTGAGGTCGACTTGGGCGCTTTGCGAAGGAGCCTGCCTTTGCACGACAGGCGCAAAGGGATCACTTGCGATCACAGAAGCAGGAGGTGGGATGGAAAGGGGCACCTCGATCTCCGTCTCGCCTGAAGCCTGAGGTGGGGGAGGTGCGATGCTGATCGGTACCTCGACCGCTTGCGCCCCCTCCTCTTCGCTTGCAGAAATCTTCCGAAGCTCTTCCAGAAATTCTTTGGCACTCGCAAAGCGCTCCTCAGGCTTGACCGCAAGGCAACGGAGCAGCAACGCATCCACTGCTGCAGAGGCCTCCGGATGGGCTTGCGAAGGCAAAACAAAAGGCTCGTCCGGGAAGCGCTGACAGACAAGCGCATAGAGCAAGCCCCCAAGCCCAAATACATCGGCCGAAGGGGTAGGAGTGGCCGGACCATTTCGAAGTTCAGGCGCAAGGGAAAGGATTTTACTCTCTCCCAACCACCCAGGCCCTGTTGTGCGCAAAAGGGCACATTCGAGGCCAAGCCCCTCGAGCTTTGGGTTGTCGCCCACAAAGCGCAGCGCTTGGGGGCGCAGGGCCCCGTGGGCATGACCTCTTGCGTGAATCGGTATCAACGCCTCAGCGAGCTGAGCAAGCCAGGCCATGCTTTGCTGAAGAGGATATCGAGTGGCACTTTCTCTTTGCTTGCGAATCAGCTCAGGCAGGGAGCTTCCATCAACCCATTCGCAAGCCACATAGCGCATGCTGCCTTCGTTGCCCATGCCATACACCGATGCCAGGGACTTGTGAGCACTTCCGACGGCAAAGCGAATTTCTTGTCTGAGCACTTCAAGCGCTTGAGGGGTTGTGAACAAGTGAGGAGCCAAAATCCGGATGCGCACCTTGCGCTTGGTTTTTTCATCTCTGCCCACAAACACAGCCCCAAGCCCATCTTCGCCCAAGGCTTCTTCTAGACGAAAACGAGCACCTAAGAGCGTCCCAAGCGGGGAAGCCTCGTTGGCTTTGACCGTAGGAGCTGTCATCGGCCTCACCCTACCTAAGGGATTCGATTCCTTCAATCCCTTTCGAGGCTTCCGTGCGTTTTAGAACGCGCATTTTAATGCAAAGCTTAGAACACAAAGTGACCCAGAAAAACACCTAAAAAGAATGACGACTTCCCCCTTTTTCAGATGCCCAAGGGCGGAATCGAACCGCCGACACAAGGATTTTCAGTCCTCTGCTCTACCAACTGAGCTACCTGGGCGAGCATGGGCTAGTTTGAATTGTTGAGGCCTTTTGTCAAGCGCAATTGAAGAAAAAATCGGCTCGCTTTTGATACTGGCTATTGGCGTTCAATGACAGTGCGAAAGAGGATTTCATCCCTTACGCTTCTTGCGCGCATCAGCTGGCTCGGTCTTTTGTATCTGGTGCAGGGCCTGCCTTTTGGATTTCAGGCCAATGCGCTTTCTGCCCTGCTTCGCGAGCGCGGCTTCCCCTTACACACCATCACCTTGAGCACGGCTTTGGCGCTTCCCTGGTCTTTGAAGGCGATTTGGGCTCCCTTCGTGGATCGTTTCCATTGGCCTCGCTTGGGGCGCCGCAAGTCTTGGATTGTGCCAATGCAAATCGCCCTCATCGCGTGTGCCATGGGAGCAGCCCTCGCCCTGCAGAGGGCTCAAGTGATTCCGCTTCTTTTGTTGATTTTTGCGATGAACTTTTGTGCCGCAACGATGGACATTGCTGTCGATGGCCTTGCTGTTGATATTCTGGCCGGTCGAACACTTGGGGTGGGAAACGCGGCACAAGTGGTCGGCTACAAAATCGGAATGATGATGGGCGGGGGGCTTTTGGTTTGGCTTGCCGAAACCATGGGATGGGGGAGCAGCGGTGTTTTTTCTGGGATGGCAGGGATCATAGGAATCGCACTCTTTTTCACCCTGCTTGTCCATGAGGAAAAAGAGAGAGGGCAAGGGCAAAACTCCCATACCAGCTTGCGCTCGATTTGGATTGCGCTTTTGGATTTGACGAAACTGCCTGCGCAACGCCGCTTGCTCTTGCTCGTTGCAACTTACAAAGCGGGAGAATCTTTGATCGCGCCTCTTCTCCAACCGCTTCTGATTGATCAGGGCTTTTCAAGAAGCGAGATCGCGTATGCGATTGGCACGATCGGCATGGCAGGTTCGATCCTTGGTTCTCTCATGAGCGGTCTTTGGGCCTTGCGAGTCGAGATCGAAAAAATTCTTTCCCTGCTCTCCTGGTTGCGGATCGGAGTGCTTGGGCTCCCTTGGCTCATCGTGGCAGCTGGTCCCTTCCCGATCGGGCTGGTGGCCGCAGCATCGGCCCTTGAGCACTTTGTAGCAGGCTCGGTAACAACCGCCATGTTTGCATGGATGATGCAGCACACTGACCGGCGCATTGGAGCCAGCCACTACACCCTGCTCGCAACAGTGGAAGTGCTTGGAAAATCACCCTTATCGATGGTTGCAGGGAGTCTGGCTTCCTGGGCAGGGCCTGGCACCTGCTTTGGGTTGGCCATGGCCCTTTCAACCGGCTGGGCGCTCTTGTTCCGCACGCTCCTCCAAGCACCCGAAGAAGCACGCTGCCAGGAGAAGAATTTTCTTGAGCAAGACAAGGCGCCAGCCCCGTGACAAAATCAATTCAAACCGTGGGTGCTTCAGATATTCGTCACGCCGAGCTCAATCTTCTCGATCAGTTAAGGGATGAGGGACGCATCAGCGCCGGTCTCTATGAAGCGATCTACAAGCAAGCCAAGCGGGCGGGCGAATCGATCGTTGAACTCCTTATCGAACACAGCAACATCGAAGAAAAGGAATTGCTTAAGCGTTTGGCCGATGTCTACGGAACCCGTTTTGTCACAACCGAAAGGTTGGCTCGAGCCCACATCGATCAGGCAGCCTTGAGCAAGGTGCCAAGGCGAATCTGCGAGCTCCATCAATGTTTTCCCGTGCTTTTCGAACCCCAAAGGGATTTGTTGGCGGTGGTGAGCGTCGAGCCCACTGAAGCACTGGTCAAAGAAATTCAGCGAGCCAGTGGCGTGCGCACCATCCAAGCACATCTGGCACGGCCCAAGGCAATAGCTGCAGCGATTCGCAAGTACTATGCCAATGACCCAACGGCCTTTGCGTCGATTTTGCCCCTATCATCCACCTCGAAAATCAGAGCTGCAGCACTTCCAGAGGTCACGCCCAGAGCAAGCACAACTGAGGGGATCCAATTGGACATTGACTGGCAGCCGCAATTCACCGCAAAGACAACTGGGTCGCATGGTGGCGCCTTTCTCTCGGCTCGCCCGCAGGCAAGCGCCCCCATTCAAAAGGATCCTGCTTCTCAAGCATCGATTGAAGCCTCAGGCCTGCTTGAAATCGTGCGGGCTTTGGTGGGCTTGCTCGAAGAAAGCCACCCCTACCTCCACAACCACTCAAGCCACGTGGCTGCAGTCACCGAAAAAATGTGCGAAAAATTGGGGCTATCGCATTCAGAGAAACAATCGCTCGTGCTGGCAGCATTGCTTCACGATGTGGGCAAAGGCAAAGAGCACCTCACGGCCCTGAGTGTGGCCCGTTCTGAAAGCCACCGAGCGCAAGCCCAACGTTGCTATGCCATCCCCATCCACCGATTTGCAGCGGCGAACCTGCCTGAAATCACTTTTCAAGCCATCGAGTCGATGTACGAGCGCTGGGATGGGCAAGGGCTACCCCGAAGGCTCAGTCAAAACCAAATTCCGCTTGGGGCCCGCATCCTTGCCATTGCTGACACCTACTCTGACCTCGTCACCCATCCTCATAATCCATACAGGCGCCTTCTCTCCCCAAGCGAAGCGATCGACGTGATCGAACAGCTGAGCGGAAGCATTTTCGATCCAGGATTGATTGGGGCCTTGCGCAAAAGCGCAGGCGCTCTCTCAACGGACGGCGCAAATCAAGAGAACAAGACTCACGTTCTCATTTTGGATGCATCCATGGAATTCGCTCAATCCCTCGCCACACGCTTCAAGGAACGCGGCTTTGAAGTGCGCTGGGTGAACAGTCTTTTTCAAGCCGAGCGCCTCTGGGGTGTGATCAACCACCGGATCCAAGTGATCATCGTCGACCCGGATACCGACAACGGCCGAGCCTGGCAGTGGATCGCGCGGCTTCAACAAGAAACAGCCCTGAGGGACCGGGTTCTGGTCGTGACCAGCCACCGCAGCGATTCCTTCTCCATTGCCCGGAGCTACGAGCTTGGAGCAGCGGATTATGTCGTCAAGCCCGTGGCTCCAGATGTGATTGTGGCCAAGGCAGTGGTTGCTTTTGAGCGCGTGCGCCAAAAAAACGAAAAGCGGGGATTTACCGGCAACCTCAAGGAAATGGGTCTTGCCGAAGTGCTCCAGGCACTGGCGCACGGCCGAAAGAGCGGCCTCCTCACCATTCAGGGAAACAACATGGACGGCCAAATTTCACTGCACCAAGGCGAAGTGGTGGAAGCCAGTTACGGCCCCCTCGATGGTGAAGAAGCGATTTACGCAATGCTCAAGATCAAGGAAGGCAGTTTTCACTTCGAGGCTGGTCTTCCACAAAGAATCGGTCCATTGAGGCTTTCGGTGGAAAGCTTGCTTCTCGAAGGCATGAGGCGCCTCGACGAAGGGGAAAGCCGTTTTTGAGCAAAGCGACTGCTGTGGCTTTTTGCAAATCCTTTGTGCTTGAATGAGGCCATGCACGAGGAAGAGAGAGCATCGCTTTTGGCGGAAGCAGAAGCATGGATCGCCGAGGATCCAAGCCCTTCTGATCGCGATGAGCTTCGAGCCCTCATTGCCCAAAATGCCTGGGAAGAGCTGAGGGAACGCTTTAGGGAGCGCCTTGAGTTTGGAACAGCAGGCTTGCGGGCCCCTCTTGGAGCCGGCCCAAGCCGCATGAACCTTGCCGTGGTGCAGATGGCCACCAAAGGCCTTGTCGAAGTGCTCTTGCGGCACGTGCCCCGTGCGCAGGAAAGGGGGCTGGTCATTGGACGGGACGGGCGGCGGGGCAGCGCCGAGTTTGCAAAAGCAGCTGCCTCCGTTGCGCTTGGAATGGGCATGCGGGTTCATTTTTTCGAGGAAGCTGTTCCGACACCCCTTGTGAGCTTTGCTTGCACCGCCCTTCAGGCCAGCGGAGGGGTGGTGATTACGGCCAGCCACAACCCTCCCGAATACAATGGTTACAAAGTGTATTGGGAAGATGGAGCACAGATCATCCCCCCCTTTGACAAAGAAGTGGCTCAAGCGATGAGAGCCGCATCACCCAGCCAGATACCGCTCCTTGATCTCAACGAAGCTCGCCGCTCTGGGAAGCTTGTCGAGGTACCAGAATCGATTGGCCAGGCCTACATCCACGCCATCGAAGGCCTTCTCATGCATCGAGACGTGGGGCGCTCGCTCAAAATCGCCTACACAGCCCTGCATGGGGTCGGCGAAAAGTGGGTGCGTGCCGCTCTGAAAAGGGCAGGCTTTGAGCACATCCACAGCGTCCCAGAGCAAGCAGAGCCAGACGGGAACTTCCCAACAGTCACCTTCCCCAATCCCGAGGAAAAGGGTGCGATGGACATGGTGCTGGCCCTGGCCCAAAGGGTCGATGCAGAGCTCGTGTTGGCCAACGATCCCGATGCCGACCGCCTGGCAGTTGCGGTGCGAGCCTCACCCTCTCATCCCCGTGCTGGTGAATTCGTTGTTTTGAGCGGCAACGAGGTGGGGTGCCTTCTGGCACATCACCTTCTCACCCATGCACCTTACCGAGGGAAACATCCCCTCATCGTGAGCTCTTTGGTGAGCACACCCTGGCTTGGCCCCATCACCCTGGCCCACGGAGCCAAGTGGGAACAAACCCTCACTGGCTTCAAGTGGATCGCCAGGCGCCTCGCAGAAGGTGCCAAAGCAGGCCATACGCCTCTTTTGGGATTTGAAGAGGCCCTTGGCTATTCGATTGGCGGGGTGGTGCCAGACAAAGACGGCATCTCTGCCGCTTTGGTCGTGGCCGACATGGCCGCCTACTATGCCTCTCGAGGCCTCACTCTCTTGGACGCCCTTGACGAATTGGCTCGCCGCTATGGCCTCTATTTGAGCCGGCAGATTTCAGTGACCCAAAAGGGCCAGGGCGGAATTGCTCGCATCCAACAGCTCATGGAGCAAGCGCGCCAACAAAAGCCAAAATGCTTTGGAAAATGGCTTATCCACACAATTTGTGATTACGAAAAAGGAAAACGCTCTTTCACAGATGGGAAAGAAGAAACCATGAATTTGCCAAAAGCCAACATGCTTTCTTTTGAACTCGATGGAGGCCACCGCATCATGATGAGGCCATCTGGAACTGAGCCAAAAATAAAGTTTTATTTCGATGTAAAAGCAGAAATTTCAAATGGAGAAACAGTCCTGGAAGCTCGAAATCGCGCGGAAGAAATGCTATCGGATTTAATTCAAAATTTCTTTGCAAAGATTGGCATGAATCAAAATGCAGCTTAAGCACTTGAACTTCCAACCATGAGAAAAAAGCATTCATTGCCTTTTGTGTTGCTCATTCAAATCACAGGGTGGCTTGTTTTGATTGAGGTTGAGGCACGCCTTTATGCCCAAAAGCCTCCTCTTGAACAAATCCGCGAGCTCATTCTTTACGCCAACTATCCTGAGGCAATTTCGCAAGCGCGCCTGCTGCTCGAGCGGAATGACCTTGATGCGCGGACGCGCAACCAACTGCTCGAGCTGCTTGCCATTGCCCAAATCGCCGATCGCGACATGCAGGCCGCTCGCGAAACCCTCGAGTTGCTCTATAGGCGAGACCCTGGCCATGTCTTAAGCGATCCCGATGCGAGTCCCCCCGTGATTGCGGCATTCGCCCAAGCGCGCGAAGCCCAAAAGAAGCCCATA
>JANWYL010000055.1 GCA_025056955.1 Sandaracinaceae bacterium
GCCCGTCTTGAGGCGATGCCAGAGCGGCAGGTGACGAGTGGGGAATCGACCTTCCCCCTCGATCCCCTGTTCATGGTGATGGCAACCCAAAACCCCGTCGAACAAGAGGGCACCTATCCTTTGGCCGAAGCACAGCTCGATCGCTTTATGATGCACGTGCGGGTTGGCTACCCAAGCCGAGAAGAAGAAAAGCGAATCGTCGAGCGCATGAGCAGGATCGCTCTCTCTGCCCACCTTGGAGGCCCAGGGCCAAGCCCTGAGCTCAAGGTGCGCCCCGTGGCCAGAAGCGAAGACATTCTCCGCGCGCGCCAAACGATTGGGCACATCATCGTCGACGAGCGCATCAACGACTACATTTTGGACATCGTCATCGCCACGCGCGATCCAAAGCGGGTCGGGCTCAAGGACCTGGCTGGCATGATTGCTTATGGCGCATCGCCTCGGGCTTCAATCGCGATGAACCTCGCAGCAAGGGCCCACGCCTTCCTCAAGCATCGGGGATACGTCACCCCTGAGGACGTAAAGGCCGTTGGCCCAGATGTGCTTCGCCACCGGATCATTTTGACCTACGAGGCCGAAGCCGAAGAGATCACAACTGAACAAGTCGTGCGCCGCATTTTCGATAAGGTGGAGGTGCCCTGAGCAGGAAAAGCCGTGATCTCGCGAGAACTGATCAAAAAACTCAAGCTCATCGAGATCCACACAGCTCGCCTGGCCAACGAGCAGCTCGCTGGGGGCTACCACTCGGTCTTTAAGGGCCGTGGCATGGCCTTTAGCGAGGTCCGCCCTTACCAGCCTGGCGACGATGTGCGTTTTATCGACTGGAATGTTTCGGCCCGCATGAACGAAGCTTACGTCAAGGTTTTCATCGAAGAGCGGGAAATGACCGTGATGCTCCTTGTCGATCTTTCGGGTTCGGAGGAGTTTGGCACCCGCTCTCGGCCCAAAGTCGAGCTTGCCGCAGAGGTGGCAGCCCTTTTGGCCTTTAGCGCCATCAAAAACAATGACCGCGTGGGCTTGGTGCTTTTCACCGATCGCATCGAGCGCTTCGTGCCTCCCAAAAAAGGCAAAGGGCATGTCATGCGGGTGGTGACCGAGATCTTGAACGCCCGCCCCGTGGGGAGGGGCACAGACCTCAGAGTGGCCCTCGATCTCATCGGTCACCACCGGCGCAGAGCCGTCGTTTTTTTGATCTCGGATTTTATCGCTGAGGGCCATGAACGGGCCTTGCGCATCGCAAGCGCTCGCCATGACCTCATCCCAATCCAATTGCTCGATCCCCGTGAGGAGGAGCTCCCTGACATGGGCCTTGCCCTCTTCGAAGACATCGAAAGCGGCGATCTCGTCGAAGTCGATACGAGTCATCCCGAAGTGCGCTCAGCCTTCGCCCTCCGGGTCGGCCGAGATCGGGCACTCCGCGAACAGATGTTTGCACGCCTTGGTCTGGATCACGTGCTCATCCGAAGTGATGGAGATCACGTGCGTCCTTTGGTTGAGCTTTTCCGTCGACGCGCCCAACGCATGCGCGGGCATAGGTGAAACCATGAAGCGCTCCCTGATACTGATCGCCGCCCTGTTTTGGCCCACCCTGGCCCTAGCGGACGCAGGCCTTGGGGATGCGGGCGCTTCGCCTGAAGCCGGCACCCCTCTGGATGGCGCACCTCCAGGCAACCACCTCCCAGAAGGACACAGGCCAGAGGTGGTGCTTCGCCTCGTGCCAGAGGAAGGGTTGTCCACAGGAGATGTCTTGCGCTGCGAAATCAGGGTTGAACTCCCAGAAGGCGATGACATCAACCTCCTCTCCAAGAACTTCACACCCTTTGAGCTTCTCGACCAACGTTTCCATGAATCCAAAGAAAATGGCAAAAGAAAGCTCCTTTTTGAACTCGATCTTTTGGCCCTTGAGCCGGGTGAACATCGCTTATCTCCCCTCCTCTTTCGGGTGATCACCAAAGATGGGCAGGTGGGGAATCTCGAAATCCCTATTCCAAAGATCAAGGTGAATGCCCTCACTGGCAATGAGCCAAATGCGCAACCCCGTCCTCCAACCCAGCCAATTCCTGTTTTTCAAGAAGACTACACCATCCTCTACGTGCTTGGTGTGCTCGCGATCATCGCCATCACCGCGCTCATCACCTGGCGCGTGTTTCGTTACCTCTCGCAACGCCCCAAAGCTGCACCCCCTCCTCCTCCCCCACGACCTGCCCATGAAATCGCCCTCGAAACCCTGCGTGCCCTCCGCAAGGAGCTCGAAGCGGCACTCGCATCTGGAAACCAAGCCAAAATCATCGATGGTGTTTCAGATGCAATCCGGATCTTTTTAGGTCAGCGTTATGGTTTTAACGGCATCGAAAGCACAACCGACGAGGTGCTCGCACAACTCAAGGACAAGCCACACCTTTCTGTGCCGCTTCCTGAGATCGCTCTCCTGCTCGGTGAGTGTGATCTTGTGAAGTTTGCAAAACATGTCCCCAACCGCGAAGAATGCGAACGCGCCATCGATCGCGCCCAAAGCATCATCGAACGCATCGCCTTCATGCCGCCATCACCTCCCCTTTGGACAAGCACCACCAAGGAGTCACCTTCCGACTCACCAAATCAATCCCTCGCCAAATCTCAGATTCAACCTTCCTTCTCCCCACTCACAACCCAGCATCAACCAAACCAACCCCCTGCTTCACCCACCATAGCCACTCCACCCATTTCCCATCCACCACCAAGCACCTCCCCAAAGAAGGACCAGGATTGGAATTGGCTCGAAGCATTGGCCGCAAACGACCAGCCGATTAACGGCTCGCTCCTTGGGCGGGTGCCTGGGGGCTTTCGGGTTCGCCTTGAAAGAGGCTTTGAGGGCTTCCTTCCGGATGCCCATGTCGAAGATCCGGAGCCCGATCGGCTGATTGGCAAGCTTTTGTCTTTCCGCATCCTTGCCCTTCACGTCGAGCGTGAGCGCATCATTCTTTCCCGCCGTGGCATGGGTGCACTCGATTCCCAGGCGGGAGCTCACTGGCATTCGGTTCAGGGCGGAGCCCAAGGAGGTGGGCAATGAAACGCTGGCAAGAGGCTTTTTTGCTTTTGGGCTGGGCATGTGTTCTTGGGGTTTTTGCCCTCTATCTCGCCTCTGAGATTCTCGGGAGCGAGCTTGAAGGCCCGCTCGATCTCCAAACCTTTCGCTTTGAGCGCCCCTGGGCGGGGCTTCTGGGCCTTGGGGTTCTGATCAGTGCCTTGGCCCACTTGGCATGGCGCAGGGCAAGGCCGCGCTTTGCCATCTCCCGAGCCCAGGACCTCGCCCGTGTGGCTCGTCCCCGCTGGAAGCAGTGGCTAAGCCCTCTTCCGATGAGCGCTCGTCTTGTGGCCTTGGCCCTCTGCACGATTGCGCTCATGGGGCCTCAGTCGATTTACGCCCGTGAAGAAGCCGAAGTTGAGGGCATCGACATGGTCCTCGTCCTCGATTGCTCCCTCTCCATGCAAGCAAGCGATATCCATCCCAATCGTTTTATCGCCATGAAAGACGTGGTCGATGAGTTCATCGCCCGCCGTCAAAATGACCGAATCGGCGCCGTGATTTTTGGGGTCGATGCCTACACACTTCTCCCTCTGACCACCGACAAAGAAGCCTTGCGCAATGTGATCGCAGAGCTTGAGCTTGGAAACATCGATGGCCAAGGCACAGCAATTGGAAATGCCCTTGGGGTGGCCCTCAACCGACTGCGCTATTCCCAGGCAAAAAGCCGGGTGATCATCCTTTTGACAGACGGCGATTCGAACGCTGGGAACCTTTCCCCCGACCAGGCCACGGAAATCGCAGCAGCCATGGGCGTGCGCATCTACACGGTGCTCATGGGACAAGCCGACGAAGCCCCCTACCAAAAGGGAAGCGATGCGATGGGCAGGCCGATTTGGGATCGGGGCGAATTTCCAATCAACCCCACCCTCATGCGGCGCATCGCCGAGCGCACAGGCGGCCAAGCCTTTGTGGCAAGCAACCGGAGCGCCCTCGAGCGCAGCTTTCATGCCATCCTTGACAGCCTCGAGCGGAGCAAAATCGAGGACCCAGGCCGATTCTACGCCGACCTCCATGCGCCCTTTCTTTGGCCTGCCCTTGGGCTTCTGCTCTTCGAAGTGCTCTTTCAAGTTCTCTACCTGAGGAGATGGCCGTGAGCTTTGGAAATCCCGAGCTTCTCTGGCTTTTGCTTTTCTCCCCCCTTCTGGCCTTTGCTCTTTTTTGGCTCAGCCGATGGCGCGGGAATGTGGGCCGATCGCTTGGCAACCCCGCCCTCATCAGGCGCCTGATCGTTGGGGAGAAGCTTTGGCTTCGCGGGCTCAAGGGAGGGCTTTGGGTGCTCGCCTTCTCTTTATTGGTCATTGCCCTCGCCAAGCCTGAATATGGGAGCCGGACGCGGATTCTCCGAAAGCGTGGCCTCGATATCGTCTTTGCCATCGATTTTTCAAAATCGATGCTTGCCCAAGACATCCGCCCAAACCGCATCGAGCGGGCCAAGGCCGAAGTGCTTCGCATGCTTGAGATCCTCGATGGCGATCGGGTGGGCTGCGTGGCCTTTGCTGGCGAAACGATCGAATTCCCCATGACGGTCGACTACCGCGCAGTCGCCCTGTTTTTGAGGGATCTTTCGCCCTATGACATGCCCGTAGGCGGAACCGCCATCGGAAGGGCCTTGATCGCAAGCAAGCGCCTCCTTGAGCGCTCCCGCCGCCAGCCACCTTCCAAGGAAGCCAAAAGCAGCCAAATCGTCGTGCTCATCACCGATGGCGAAGACCACGAAGGAGACCCCATTGCTGCGGCGCGCGAGCTCGCCCAAGCAGGGATCCGTGTCTACACAGCGGGCGTGGGCACAGCGACAGGAGAACCCATCCCGACCTATGCACCCGATGGCACCTGGACCGGCTACCTTCGCGATGAAGAAGGAAAAATCGTGCGGAGCGCCCTGAGCGAAGAGGGTGAGGCCACTCTCAAGCGCATCGCCGAAATCACAGGAGGCCGATACCACCATGCGGGTCGACAGGCCGAGGGGCTGGCCCGCATCCGTGAAGACCTCGCCCGCATGCAAAAAGAGGAGCGCAAAGCCAAACGCATCACAGTCCGCGAGGGAAGGTATGCCCTTTTTCTCGCCCCTGCTTTTCTCCTCCTTGTGCTCGAAGCGATTTTGCCTGAAGCCTGGATCCGCAAGCGCAAGCCAAAGGAGCTCTCCCATGCCGAAGCCTCAAGCTAGAAGCATTGTCCTCTTGATCGGGCTCTCTTTGCTTTGGCCAGGCCCTGCTCTGGCTTGGGATTGGTTCCGTTCTGAAAACCGCCACGTCCGCCAGGGCAATGAAGCCCTCCGAAGCGGCGACGCCCAAGGAGCCCTTGCCTCTTATGAGCGGGCGGCGCGAGAGCTCCCTTCAGAACCAGGCGTGCACCTCAATCGCGGTCTTGCCCTTTTGGCCCAAGGCAAGCACAAAGAAGCGCGCGAGGCCTTCGGGCGGGCCTTTGAGCCACCAGCACCACGCGAAACCCGCGCAAGCGCTTACTATAACGCTGGCCTTTCTTTTTATCGCGAAGCCGATGCCCTCGCCGCTCAGGGCGATCATGCGAATGCCCGTATCCTCTTCCGCCAAGCGGCCGATGCCTTTAGGCAATCTTTGCGCTTCCTTCCGGGAAACCGTGATGCGGCTTGGAATCTCGAGCTTGCCCTTCGCCGCGAAAGGCAAGAAGAGGAAGAGGACAAAAAGGAAAAAGAACAACAAAAAGAACAGCAAAAGCAGGAACAAAGCGAAAATTCAAGCGATGGCTCGCAGCAAAACCAAGACCAACAAAAGCAGCAATCACAAAAAGAGCCATCAAAATCAAATCAGTCCCAATCGGAATCAAATCAGCCCAAAGCCCAGGAAAACAAGGAGGAGCAATCCAAGAGCAGTGAGCAAGAAAAGAGCAACTCCTCCGGGCAAGAGCAAAAGCCTCAAGAGCAACAAGCTGGCTCGCAAGGCGAACCAAAGGCAGAACCCCCTCCCAACCCTTCTCCAGAGGAAAGAGCGCGCGACCGCTTGAGCCCCGAGCACCTCCGCATGCTCGATGCGTTGGGTGATCGAGAAATCAACCTCGAACGCGCCAAAGCCAGAATCCGAGCTGAACGAGAAAGGCGTAAACCCCTTAAAGATTGGTGAGGAAGAGCCATGCGATGGGCATGGAAAAAGCGCTGGCTTGCGTTTTTGGCCTCGGTTTGGGCCATGCCCCTTTACGCCCAAGAAGGCCTGTGTCGGCTGAGCGTTCATCCGCACACAGTTCGGGTCGGTGATCAACTTCAAATCGACGTCTTTTGTCAAGCAGAAGGCGCCCAAATCAGCCCTCCTGAAATCGAACTCGAAGGCTTCACAGTGCTCCGACGGCAATTGTCTCAACCTTTCCAGTTTTCATTTGGTTTCGGCCACCAGCAGCGCTTCATCCAAAGCTCAAGTCGCTTGACCTTGGTTGTGCGCGCAAACCAAGCAGGGGAATTCAAGATAGGCCCTGCCGTCGCTTATCTCGGAAGTCAGCGGATCTTAAGCGATGAGGTGATGGTAAGGGTGCTTGGGAACCCCACTGCCCCCCCGCCATCCTCCTTTCCACCCTCCTCTACCCCAACCCCAGCACCACCAACTGGTGCGTTGGATGGTGCTGTCTATGACAACCAAGCATTCTTAAGGGTTGTTGTCGACCGCAAGGAAGCCTTTGTCGGTCAACAGATTACGGTAACCTACTACCTCTACGTGCGATCGATGACAAATCAGCCTGAAATCACAGAACAACCTTCAACCGATGGGTTTTGGATCCACGATCTCCTCGATCGCAATCAACCACCAGACTCCTTCGTGCAGCAGGTGGGTGGGCTCAACTTTCGCGTTTATCCCCTTAGGCGTTTTGCCGCATTCCCCCTTCGCCCTGGAAAGCTCACCTTTGGCTCAATGACGATGCAGATCCCCGTGGGTGATCCCTTCGACGTCCTCTTTGGTCGAGCCCCTGCAGTGCTCGAACGCCGCAGCGTGCCAATTGAGGTGAATGTCCGTCCCCTCCCGCCTGGCGCCCCACAGGGCTTGCCCGTGCACGTGGGCACCCTCGAAGCGCAAGCCCAGCTCGATCGCCAAGAAGCCTCTGTCGGAGACGCCGTGGTTTTGGAGTTGCGCTTGAAGGGCCTTGGGCAAGTGGAGGGCATCCCCCCACCTTCCATCCTGGTCCCAGGTCTTCGGCTGCTCAAGCCGGAGGGTTTTTTTAGGAGCACAGTGCAAGGTGAACGAGTGGGTGGAGAGCGCCATTTTCGTTGGCTCATCATTCCTGAACAACCTGGTAGCTACGCGATTGGCCCTTTCCGCTGGGCTGTTTTCGATCCCGAAAAAGCCGAGTACCATCTCGTTGAAAGTCCACCCCTTGTCCTTAAAGTCACAGGGCAAGCCCTTCCTGCTTCGCAAGGGGAAAGCACACCCGAAAAAGAGCCTGAAGGCGCAGGTCCTTCTTCAGAAAATGAAAACCCCGCTCAGCAGCTTGGACCCATTCGCACCCGCTCGGCCTTCGCGAGAAGGGCCACCCCCATTGCCAAAAGGAGCTTTTACCCCCTTGCCCTCGCAGGGGCACCGCTGCTCTTTGGAATCGCCCTTGTTGGCCGAAGCATCGCTTGGCGTCGGAAAGCTTCCTTGGGCTCAGAAAGGAGCTTAAAAGCCCTAAGGCATGCCCTGTCTAAAATCCGAACAGATGATCCCCGGGAGGCTTATCGCCAAATTCCCCTCATCCTCCGCACTGCCTTGGAAACGAAGCTCAAAGAAGGCATTGGCAGCCTCACCCATGGCGAACTCGAGCAATTTCTGCAGGAGTGCGGCATGGATTCCAAAATGGCACGCCAATGGAGGGAAACCTTTGAAAGCATCGAAATGGCTCGATTTGCCAAAGCCGGTGGAGAAAGTGCTGAAATCAAGCGCTATATCGGCCAAGCTGAAGCCCTGATCAAAGCCTTGGATTCTTTTTCTCCCCACAAAAAGCCATGAAAGCCTCCTGGGACTCATTGGTTGCTTTGGCCCTTGGCGTTTTGCTCCTGGCGCCAAGGGCGGCTGCAGAACCTGCCGCTCGATCGGTCCAAGAAATTTTCGAAGAGGCCAATAGGGCCTTTTTCGCCGGAAATTACCAAAAAGCCATCGAGGGGTACGAAGTCCTTTTGGGCTCTGGCATCGACGATCCAGACGTCTACTACAACCTGGGCGTGGCCTATCTTCGGCTCAAGCGTTACGGGCTGGCCCGCCTCGCCTTCGAGCGCGCGCTGCGCCTGCGCCCCTTGGATCGCGAAAGCCGCCAAGCCATCGAACACATCCGCACCCACCTCCTCGAAAAGGCCGAAGAAGGTGAAGAATTCGTCGAAGATGGCCCATCGTTTTGGTCCCTCCTTTTTGGCTGGCTTTCTGAGGATGCCCTTGCAATCACCCTTTTGGTGAGCGAGTCTTTCTTTTTCATCACCCTGGCTGCCCTCCTTTGGATCAGCAAAGAAAAGGTGCGCCTCTTTTTGGGAGTAACCCTTCCCTTAAGCGCGGTTGTAAGCCTTCTTTCGGCCTTGGCCCTCCTCGATCGCGAGGGGATCTGGAAAGAGGGAGAATCGGCCATCGTCATCGACGCGGAAGTTCCCCTGAGAGAGGGCCCTCGGGAAGAAGCCCAGGCCCGCGGTCGAACAAGAGAGGGTGATCGGGTGCTCCTTCTCGAAAGTGAGCTCGATTGGTCCCGGATCCGTCTTCCCAACGGAAATGAGGGGTGGGTGAAGAGCTCGTCGATCCTTCCAATCGATCCATCCCATCGCAAACACCAATGAAGGGTGTTATGCCGATTTTTGGAAGGTGAATTGAGATTTTAGGTGTCAACTTAGGTGTCAACGATGAAAGGTGGTGCAGAAAAAGCTCCGCTGGCAATACAACCAACGCCAATCACCTTGGATTCACCAGCCGCCCCAATCGTCAGGTGGAATGAGGCCGATTGCGCGGTTGTTGAGAAGCCTTCCGGAATGCTCACCCAGGGGGGTCCTCGTGGTGTTCCAAACCTTGTGGATTGGGCAATCGATTGGTTCCGCACCCCTCATGCTTCGGTGATCAACCGCATCGACCGCAATGTCTCTGGTCTTGTTCTCATCGCCCTCCGTCCTGAAAGGGCCCGCCAACTCCATCGAGCGATGCAACAAGGCCTTATCGAGCGCCACTATTTGGCCATTGTTAAGATGCCGCGCTCGCTGGAAGGGCTTCCGCCCCTCATCGAAGCGCCACTCGTGAAAGACCCCCTCCACAACCTCGTACGGGTCGCCAGGGCCGATGAAGCAGGCGCGGAGATGGCCAAAACCAAGGTGCGCCTCAGAGAGCGCTTTCAGGCGCCAATCGGCTGGTTGGCAGAAGTGGAAGCAAGCCTCGAAAGCGGCCGCTCGCATCAAATTCGGGTGCACCTGGCTTGGGCAGGTGCACCCATTGTTGGCGATCCCAAATACGGTTTACCAGCCCGTGGCATTCGACGCCCTTTGCTTCACGCCTGGAAGCTCGTCTTTCCTCATCCCTCAGGCACTTCCTTGGTTGAGGTGAGGGCCCCACTGCCTTGGCGCCTCGAAGAGCTCCGAAGCCTGCGTTCAGCAAGGTAAGAGCCCGCCTGCTTCTGGGCTTGAAAACATTCTTGCTTTTTCTATTTTCTTTGGCGCCACGCCATGCTACGCCTAGCCGCCCATGGAGGTTGCGATTATTCAAGAATCGATCTTCGCGCTTCCCTCTTCTGAACGCGTGAATGTCATCGTCTATGACGGAAGCACCGAGCTCAAGCTCAAGTCAGGCCCTGGCCCAGACCGGGAGCTCGCCTTTGCCTACGGCCAGGAGATGCTCGAGCAAGTGCTCGAAAGCGAACGAAATCGATTGAAGCTCCCCTTGCCTCTTGGAAGTGTGCTGCGCCTTCATCCAGGCAAGCTGCACTGCGACTTTTTGCTTTGGCTTGCGCTGCGCCCCCCCGAGTCAAAGGAAGGGTTCGAGCTTGAGAACAAGGACATCGAAGAGGCCGTCGAGGCTGCGCTTGAGTTTGTGATTCCTCGGAACGTTTCCAGGATTGCCTTTCCTCCCCTTGGCGCCAGCGCAAAAAGCCGATCGCCTGGAGAGTGCATGGCCCTTGTGGTCCAAGCGGCGAACCGCTTTTACAGCCAGCGTCTGGCCCAAGGCAAACCCAACCCAATTGAAAAGGTGGTGGTTTGCGATCCGAGGCCTGGGGTCATCAGAGAAGCCAAACGCCTCCTTGGCAACGCAACCAAGCTCATTCCGACGCCCGCACCCGCGCTCACAGAGCCCGCACCCTCCAAGCAAGCTTCTGGCAAGTCAGCTTCAAAAGAAGGGGCCAAGGCCAGCGCCCGACTCGCCGCCACCTCAACCAAAAGCACAAGCACTTCAAAGCCAGCGTCGACCAAGCCCGCGCTCGATCCTGCCCTCGTCGCACAGGCCAAAAGCAATGCAAAGGCCTGGGATCGCCATCATCGATATGCAGTTGGCGAGTGGATGATTCATCCGAAGTTTGGAGTCGGAAGGGTCGAAGAAAAAAGCCCAAGAGATGACTACATCGTGGTTTTGTTTGAAGATGGCGAAACCCGCCGGCTGATTCACGGAAGCTGAATGCGTATCGAAATCGATCCCAAGCATCCCGATCCTCGCCGAATTGCTCGAGCCGTCGAAGTCCTGCAAAAGGGCGGGGTCATCTCCTATCCCACAGACACGGTCTACGGGATTGGATGTGACATCATGGCCAAGCGGGCAATCGATCGGATCTACGCGATGAAGCGCATGAAGGAAAACCAGCCACTGGCGCTCATTTGCTCAGACATCGGAGAGATCGCCCGCTATGCCATCATCGAAGACCGCACCTACCGACTCATCCGGCGGCTTGTTCCTGGCCCCTATTGCTTCATCTTGCCTGCAAGCCGCGACGTCCCTCGCTTGCTTCAAATGAAGCGCAAGACCGTTGGAATCCGCATCCCCCACCATGAAGTCCCCTTAGCGATTGTCCGGATGCTTGGCCGGCCCCTCGTTTCGACCAGTGCAACCATCGAAGGGAAGACCCTCGACGACCCTGCAGAAATCTCCCGGCTTTTCCATGGGATCGATTTGGTGCTCGATGGAGGTGTGGGTGGGCTTGTGCCATCCACCGTGCTTGACCTCAGCGGCCCTGAGGTTGTTGTGATTCGTGAAGGCGCAGGACCAATCGATTGCTTTTAAGGTTCACCTTGGGCATCCCGCCCTTCTCCTTGGTACCCTATTGCATCCTCAATGAGGTTTGCATGAATTTCTCTCCCTTCCGCTGTCCCTCCTGTCACTTCGAAACACCTCGCGTTTTTCGCCATTGCATGGCCTGTGGTGCGCCGCTATGGCCAAAAGAAGGTGAACCTCGTCAACAACCAACCGACCGCGCACCACCATTGAGGGGGTCTGCAGTTGTTCCCATCCCCCCTTCCCACGATGAACCCACAATCCCCCCCCAGAGGCAATCGCTTCTTCAGAATTTGAGCTCATTGGAGATGAGGTTGAGCTTGAGGAAGTTGACACGATTCTCCTTGAGTCTGAAGAGCGTGCGCTCGATGACTTAGACCAGCAAGAAGGGGAATGGTCCTGGCCCTCACCAGACGAATTCGAACCACCTCTTTTGGGCCAAGAGAGCCTGGAAAAAGAGCTGAAAGAAGCCATTGAAAAGGCATTTGGGCACCCCCAAGCCACGCTTGTCCTCATCCAAGGAAGTCCAGGATCAGGCAAAACCCGCCTCCTTTTTCGGGCTGGCGAAATCGCTGCGCGCGCCTTTCCTTCCGTGCGGATTCTCTATGCTTCGGCCCGTAGCACAGATGTGGAGGCTGCCCTCTTTGGGCGCCTTCTCCTCGAGCGCTTTGCTGCGACTCCTGCCTCAGGGCCACAGGCCCTCCGCTCGCACATCGTGTCGACCCTCGCCCAAGTCTTCGGCACAAGCGAAAGCCATGTTCAAGAACTTGCGGAACTCCTTGCCCACTTTGCTGGCATTCCCTCCCCAGGAAGTCCTCTCCTTTCGGAGCTTGCCGAAAAACCCGAGGAAATGCGGGCCCGAGAGCTCCAAGCACTCAAGCGCCTTTTGGTCAAAGACGCCGAAGCCCGCCCCTTGCTCGTTCTCATCGATAACGCCCATTTTGCTGATGAAGAAAGCTGGCTGATCCTTGACGAATTGCTCAAGCTCTCTGCGCCAATCCTTTTTGTGCTCGCTGGAAACGCCCCATTTGGGGAGGAAGCGCAGGCTCTTCGCCATGGGAATTGCCTTTTTTTCACGATTTCTCCTCTTGGCGAGGAGGATGTGGCCGCTTGGCTTCGCGCGGCCATTCCAGACCTCATCGCCATTCCAGAAGCCCTCCTTGCAGCCCTCACCCATCGTTCAGGCGGAAATCCTGGAGCACTTCGGGAAATTTTCTTTGGACTTCTCGAGCAAGACCTTTTCCTTCGCACCCCCAAAGGGGTCATCGTTCACATCGAAGCCCTCCAGTCGAGCGACCTTCCGATTCGCATGGAAGATGCGCTTTTGGCTCGTCTCGAGCGCCTCGAAGCCGAAAGCCGCCTTTTGCTCGAGCGGGCTTGTGTGATGGGTGAGGTGTTTTGGGACCGTGCCCTGCTCGCCCTCACGCGCTCTGAGTCACCCCCTTTTGAACCGGTTGCCAGTCCGATGGATGTCTGGCCCCATGACGAAGACGAAGCGGGAATTTCATCATCGCTGCGCCGGCTGGTTGACCGTGGCTTTATCGAAGCACTTAAGGACTCTGAGATTCCGCTCGCCCGCGCCTATCGCTTCACCCACCCAGCGCTTGGCACCCTGCTCTACCAGCGCCTTTCTCCCGCCCTCCGAAGCAGGCGCCATGCGGTCGTTGCTGAGTGGCTGGTCAGCACTTCTGAGCACTTGATGGCCATGGCCGCTCCCCACCTCGAAAGGGCAGGTCGTTTTGAACAAGCTGGGATTGCCTATCTCGAAGCAGCAAAAGCCGAGTATGCCCAACTTCAAACCCGGCGGGCCCTTCGCTCCGTCGAGCGCGCGCTCGAGTTTCTTCATCCCGATGAAGTCCGAAGGCGCCTTGAGGCCCTGCACCTCCACGGCTCAGTGCTTGTGATTTTGGGGCGTTACGAAGAAGCCTTGCGTTCCTTCACCGAGATGCTTCGTGAGAGCTGGCGCCTTGGGGCTTTGGGCAAGGGCGGAGCTGCGCTCAACCGAATTGCGCGCCTCCACCTTTCTCGTGGCCACCTCGAAGAAGCCCGCCTTCCGCTGCTCAGAGGCCTTGAGCTTTTCCGCAAGGCCAATGACATCACTGGCGTCGCAAGCTCCCTTGACGACCTTGCCCAGCTTGAGCTCCTCTGTGGCCATTTGGATGCGGCCCTTTCTGCTTCGCTTGAGGCCCTTGAAATCCGCCGCAAAATGGGGGACACCCGCGGCGAAGCCCTCTCCCTTTCAACGATAGGCAAAATCCAACACTCGCGAGGAAATCTCGACCAGGCCGAAGAAGCCTTCCGGGCGGCCTTGCGCCTGCGCGAAGCAGCTGGTGACCGCGTGGGCACAATGCGCTCGCTCAATGAAATGGCGGTGATTCTCTTTGAGCGCGGGGATAGCGATGGGGCCCGAGCCGCATGGCTTGCCTGCCTCAACGAAGCGCGGGCGATTGGCGATCGCCGCATGGAAGCAATGGTCCTCAACAACCTGGGCGAGTCGCTAATTGATCTTGGAAAAGCCAACGAGGCTGAGTCTTTTCTCCTTGAGGCGCAATCGATTGCCCTTGAGCTTTTTGACAAAAGAATCCGCGCCGAAGTCGAACGCAACCTTGGCCGTGTTGCCCTGGCACTTCAGCGAAAAGATGCGATTTCTGCCCTCGAAGCAGCCCTCGAAAGCGCCCTTGACTACGGAGGCAAGCAATCAATCGCCCAAGCCCACCATGAACTCGCCCGCGCCTACCTCACCCTGGCTCAAAACGACGAGCACCTCAGGCAGAAAGCCAAAACCCATTTTCAGCAAGCGATTGAGCTCTACCAAAGCCTTGGAAATACCAAGCTCGCAACGCAAACGATGGCTGAATTCAAACATCTTTTGGAAAAAGAAGGTATCGAGAGACACACCCACCAAAGCAACCCGTAGGACCTTGCAAAAGCCTTCTTTTCATGAAAGAAGTGTGCTTATTGGAGGCTGAGGGCATGCGCATAAGCCACAAGTTCTTCATGTTTTTCTGCTTTTTGGCGTTTCAAGCTGGCTGCTCTTGTGGTGGTGGTGAAAGCGGAGTGGGTGATGCTTGGGGGTTTGGAGATGGTGGTGTG
>JANWYL010000056.1 GCA_025056955.1 Sandaracinaceae bacterium
TGATTCGAAACCATCGACCTGGAAACAATGATGATGCGGTGGTGCTGACACTGGCGATTCCACATGGGGGGCGATGGAAGGTGGTGGAGTATTGGATGCATGCTGGGGAGTCAGGGCGCAGCTCAGCAGTGGTGATGGCTGGCTCTCCTGGGTCAGGGCGGAGGCAAGAGGTGCGTGGGGCTCGAATCGTTGAGCATGCGATGGTTGATGGCTATTCAATAGAGGCTTTCGTGCCGTTTACAACGATTCTAAAAAGTGATTCGTTGGCTGATGTCAAGGTGAATTTGCGCATTCACGATGTTGATTCTCTTGCTCAACCGAAGGTCGAAAACGAGCCTGCGCTTGTGCCATTGGCTGCTGGCTCGCCGGAGCAGTTGCGCTCTTTGCAGGTTGAAGGGCACCATTCATCGGTGTTTGCCTCTTTCTTGAGGGAGCACGGTGTGGTTCACCTACCTCTTCGCTTTGACCTTCGTGGGAATGTGCTCGGAGATAGAGGAGAGGAGAGGGTTGTTGTGGTTGGCCCTTTTCTTTGCGTGATGGGTCCAGCGGTGCAAGGTGGACGGGGGTTGTTGTATGTTCGGTTGGGGGTGGAAGGGCCTGAGGGTGTGAGAAGCGTTCAATTTATGGATCTCACGGGCGATGGGCAAAAGGAGATCCTTCTCACCTTAAGGCAGCGAAACGAAAGGGGCAGCCGTGATCTTCTCCAGGCGCTCCATGTTCGTGATGCCTCGATTGAGGTGATTTGGAACGCTGAAATTCGCAAAGAGAGTGGTGGGATGGCAGTAGAAAGCGAAGTGCGGATTGAGGGGGGAGGTCGGCATGGGATTCCAGTCATACGCCTTCGTGCCCGCGAAGCCCAAGGTGTTGATCGTGCTCGTTTTGAGGAAGAGGCCGCAACAGATGCGGAGGCAATGCTTTTTCCCTGGGGCGCAGTGGTAGAGCGCAAATACCAATGGAATGGGCAGCGCATTGTTAAGATCGCAGAAGTCCAAAATCCGCGTGCTTTGGCTTTCTCCACAGCGCACCAAGAAGCGAGAGAGGGTCGACCGCAGGCACCATCAAGAGAAGAACTTCTCAGGCAAGTTCAGCAAAGATTTGGGATTGAGGCCGGGAAACAACCAGATCGGTTGATACGATCGAATTGCTACGGTGGGCCCAAGGAAGAGACAATTGTGGTTTATGGCAATCGGTTGTTTTTGGTGGGTGAAGAGTTTGGAGATGGATGGGGGTGGGTGTATTATGATGCATCGCCAGGGGAAGTGATGGAAATAAGGGTGGTTGATCTGAATGGTGATGGGAGGGGTGAAGTGGTCCTCAAAGTTCGCCAAAGTGCTGGAGAATTGAAAAGAGAATTATTGGTGGTGCTAGAAGTGAGAGCGGATGGAATGAGGGTGTTGTTGAAAAGGGAAGTGGCGAGAGAACTTGGCGCTCAAAGGGTCGAGAGCGCGGTGGAAATCGGACCAGGGCGATTGGTGATAAGCCCAGGAAAAGCCGTTGGGTGGAATGCGGAAAACTGGCCTTGGAGAGGGGCTCCACAAGTTGGGGATGATGGGGTAGAGGCCATTTTGCTTCCTTGGGAGCGGAGAACGATAAGGTATCGCCACGTTGGTGGAAGTTTGGTGGCAGAATGACACGCGACAGTGGGCTGACATCTGCCCTTTGTGGGCGACGCGTCGCTTTGCTCGTGACTGGAAGCATCGCTGCGTACAAGGCAGTTGTGCTCATGCGCTTGCTGATGAAAGAGGGCGCACGGGTCCGAGTGGCCATGACAAAGGAGGCCAGCCGTTTTGTTGGAGAAGCGGCTTTTTCTGCTTTTTTGAATGAACCGGTATTGACCGACATGTGGTCTCGGGCTGGTGAGCCCCACATTGAGCTTGGGGAGTGGGCGGAAGTGATGGTTGTGGCTCCTGCGACCGCCACGACCATTGCCAAAATGGCAAGCGGAGTTGGGGACAACGTGGTTGTGGCTTCTTTCTTGGCGGCATCTGGCGTGGTTTTTGTTGCCCCTGCCATGCACCATCGCATGTGGTTGCACCCTGCAACCCAACGCAACGTGAGGCGCCTCAAAAGCTGGGGAATACACGTGATTGAACCAGTTGAAGGAGAGCTGGCCAATGGGCAGCGGGGAATTGGTCGCATGGCCGAACCGGAGGCAATCGTGGCAAGGCTTGTGAGCCACTTTCGGGGGCAGAAAAGAGACTTGGCTGGGTATAGGGTGCTCGTATCAGCAGGCCCGACGGAAGAGCCGATTGACCCAGTGCGGGTCTTGACCAACCGCAGCTCTGGCAAGATGGGGTGGATGCTTGCGGAGCGCGCCCGCGAGCGGGGGGCAGAAGTGATCCTTGTGGCCGGGCCGGTGGCCCTCAGGCCTCCAGAGGGGGTGAGATGCATTGAGGTGCGGAGTGCGCTTGAGATGGAAAATGCAATACGGGCACATTGGCAAAGTGTGGATGCAGTGGTTATGGCAGCTGCTGTGTCCGACTGGAGGCCGAGTCAGGTCCATTCGTCCAAAATCAAGCGCGGAGACAGGGAATGCTTGGTTTTGGAGTTGGTTCCTAACCCGGACATCCTTGCAGGGCTTGGCAAAGAAAGGCAGGGAGCACGGCCAGTTTTGGTTGGTTTTGCATTGGAGAGTGAGAATCTGGTTGAACATGCCCTTGATAAGCTCGAACGCAAAAAGGTGGACTTGATTGTTGCCAATCCGACATCTGCTTTGGGGGGTGATGAGAATGAGGCAATATTTCTCACCCGTGAGGGAGCCAAAGAGATTGGGCGATTGAGCAAAGGGGAGCTTGCGGATCGAATCTGGGATGAAGTGCGGAGGTTGCTCAAGAGTCTCCGCAACCGAGATTAGGATGGGTTAGGTGATTCCATGGGAGGGGAGGGTGAGTTCACAACTTCCCAAATTTCTTCTTCGGTGAGGGTGCGATGGCTTCGCTTGGCGGCTGCGAGGATGCGAGACACGAGGGAAGGGTCAGGAGAAAGGCCTCTGCGCTTAAGCCAGAATTGAACATTGCTTGCTCCTGACATGGGTCCGATTTCGATTTCTTGCTCTCGGCCAAAAGCGCTTGCAGGAACACCGGAGTACACCCGATCGGCCAGATCTCGGTTGCCTTTTTCCAAGGCCTTGATGATTGCTGCTGCATGCACGCCAGTTGCGGTTCGAAAAGCGTCCCGACCTACGACAGGGTAGTTTGGAGGAATGGGGACACGAAGGGCCTTGCTGACTTTGTCGCAAAGGCTGCCTAGGGCTGAAAGATCTCGATCCCCAAGTTCACCGAGAAGCTTGAGGTTAACAAGGATCTGATCAAGGGAAGCATTGCCGACTCGCTCACCAACTCCCAAAACAGCTCCGTGGACCCGATCGGCTCCGCTTTCGAGTGCAGCCAGAGAGTTGATGACGCCCAGGCCGCGGTCGTTGTGGCCATGCCAATCGATGCCGATCGAGTCAGCACCAATTGCTCGCAAAAGGGAGCGAGTCCAACCAAGGAGCTGGCGCACCCCCTGAGGAGTGGCGTGCCCCACTGTATCACAGAGGGTGAGGCGTGTTGCGCCTGCCTCAATCGCACTGCGAAAAAGTTCGTAAAGCACTCTTGGGTCTGAGCGGGTCGTGTCTTCTGTCACGTAGTTCACTGGTAGACCTTCTTTGACACCAAAAGCGATGGCTTCGACGGATCGCTTTCGGATGAGGTCCAAGGACCAGTCTTCGGCGAGGGCACGGATTGGGGACGAGCCAATGAAAGTCATCACTTCAATGGCAATTCCTGTTTTTTGTGCAATCTCAGCAATGGGACGGAGGTCTTGAACCAATGTGCGACCCGCACAGGTGGGGCGGATGCGAAGTTTTGCGTTCGCGATTTCTTGGCAAAGGCGGAGCACATCGTTGTATGCCCGAGGGCCAGCCCCAGGTAGACCCACATCACAGGTGTCGATGCCAACCGCATCGAGGAGATGGAGAATTTCGAGCTTGTCTTCGATTGGGGGATCAAAAACAGAGGGGCTTTGAAGGCCGTCTCTCAGTGTTTCGTCATGAAGCTCAAAGCCTTTTTTAAGAATCAAAGAGGCTCGCTGATCAACAGAGTTCCAATCGTAGATAAGCTCATGGGGGGAAAGGCAAAGGGCTTTTGGGTGTTCCATGGCGACCTCATTGCGAGATGGCTTGCTACACCATGGACAGAAAACTTGAAGTCGTCGACTCGAACGTTGTAGCGGCCAGACAGCAGGTCTTAACAACAAAATTTTGGTGTTTTTGGTGCGTTTGGTGCGAAAGGCCGCCCTAAAAGAAGTTCAAGAGGCGGAGAATCCACATGCTTAGTGCACTGCCAACGATAAAGGAGATGGTGAAAGACATCAGAGCCGGCATGGCAGAGGGGATGTGGTTGAAAGCAGCTGGTTGGGACGAATCAGGATGAGGGGAGCCTTTGCTTTGTGTGGGTGATGAAGATGGAGTCGGTTTGATGGGATGGAATATCAGATGGGTGCACTCTGTGGGCTTTGGTGATGATGTTGTTGTTGAATCAAGGGCAGTGCACTCTGGATCGTTATTTGACCGCCATTCGCTGGGTAGTACGAAGCGATATCTGGTGCGGGTGGGAGGAATTGGAGAGAAGTCAGTTAGTGGTTCGCTTGATGGTGACTGATGAACAGGCATCGGTTGTGTTGGGATTTCATGGGCTTGTGGGGAGTTCTTCCGCATAAAGACAGAAGTGGGAGCTTCTTCTTCTGAATGAGCAGAAGCCAGGGTGGAAGTGGGGGATGCCGATGGCTCTGCTTCAATAGAGCAGTGGGGGTGTGCTGGCATCGAGTCAGAAGGGGTAACCCCAATCGCTTCTTGTACCAACCTGCCCACTTCAGCCCGAGGAGCCAGCGAGCATGTGGAAAGCCATTTCAAAACAACCCTCGCATTTGATGGACGCTGGGAGGGGCAGGGGTCCAAGAGCGCAACGAGCCAATCTTGGATTTCTCGATGCTCAAGAGGGCGGTCAATGGGATGGAGTCGCCGAGCCAGGGCGTTGTTCAAGGATTCGAGATCGGAATGGCCCGCGTATGGTCGCTTACCAGTGAGCATTTCAAAGAGGACAACGCCTATTGAATAGATGTCGACGCGGGGATCCCGGCGATCGTCCCCTCGCAAGCGTTCGGGTGCTGCATAGGCCGGGGTTCCAACCAGGGTGCGCTCAGGTGTCAGTGCCTTGGCTTCGTCAATCGTGGATGGCCCCATGAGCGCGGCAAAGCCAAAATCACAGACCTTGACAAAATGGGGGTCGCCAAAGCGCTGGATGATCATCAAGTTGGCAGGCTTGAGATCGCGGTGCAGGATTCCCCGCTCATGGGCAGCTGCAAGCCCCGCCAAGGCATGGGCCGCGATGGTCACGGCTTTTCGAATGGGGAGAGCGCCTTCGGTGGCGAGGACTTGAGAAAGGGAACGGCCGCGCAGGTATTCCATGACCATGTAGGGGCGGCGATCGAAGCCAAAGTCCAAAATGTCGATGATGTTGGGGTGACCGATTGCTGCAGCTGCGCGTGCCTCGCGTTGAAAGCGCTCAATGGCTGCAGGTCGTTCGGCCACTGCGGGGTGGAGGAGCTTGATCGCAACGAAGCGGCGCAAGACCTCATCGGCAGCTTTGTACACTGCCCCCATGCCTCCGTCGCCAAGCAAGCGGACCAGGTGGTAGCGACCCGCTATCGTGGTTCCAACGAGATCTTTGCTTGAAGTCTTCGGGGCGGAAAATGACATCTCTCCTTATGCGGCACGATGTTCGCAGTTTGCTAGGCAAAGGATAGCCCGAAACAGGCCCTTTTTACCAGGGGACGGGGGTTAAAAGGGTCGGCAGGATGCACAGGTTTGCAATGGGCCTAGGCTAGCAGATGTGCTCGAAGCTTCGCTGTGGGTTGGACCTCTGGTCTCCATTTGGATTGTGGCTGAGGGTGTGGCCCGCCTAGGGAGCTTCGATTGGGTGGTGGTTTTTGGAACGGTGTCGGCTTTTTCTTTAGGGGGGGTCGGATGGCAGTTGGCGCTCAGGGGGTTGAAGTCAGATATGGCGTTGGGTCGTGCATTTGCTTGGCTCGTTTGGTTGGCTTGGTTGGGGGCATGGGGGATTTTGTTTGAGACGGAGGCCTACTGTGCGACGGCTCGCCTTGGATTGAGCGCTGTGAGCGTTGAGGCAGGCCCGGGTTGGGTGCGCCTCGGGCTTGGAATGGCACTCGTTGAAAGCGCCCTCAGCGTTCCAGAAGGGGGACTGAGGCTGCCCCGGATTTTGGGCTTCAGTGGGACTTGGCTCATCCGCTTGTTTTCGTTGTTTTTCGGTGTAAGCGGCATTGCGATCGAGGGGCTTCGTCACACGGGCCCAATTGAAATTTCAGAGGATGTGCTTTTGATTTCTCCTCGAAGCGGGCTTTTCACAGAGGCGGGCGCTTTTGGATTGCCCCTTCTGGCAATTTGGATTCGGTGGCGCCGCGATGGGTTGGGCTTGGGTCCCTTCGCGCGCGCTTCCAATCGGTGGGTTCGGAGGGGCTTGCTTGGCTATGTCTCCTTCCTCGCATTGTCTTTGGCGGTGGCCTCTTTGGATGAAGCAGGGTATCGCATAAGGCCACTGGCTTTTTTCGGGGCCCTTTTGAGCCTCCTCGGTGGGCACTGGATGGCCGCGGTCGAGCCCTCTTCTGCTGTTCGCGTTCTTCGATGGGCTCGCGAGGCTGTGGCAGGGTTTTGCGCCTGGATCCTGGCAAGCCTTTTCATTTGGATGCGTCTGCCTTCGGCGCTTGCGGATTTTGAACATGGGCTTTTGCGAACAGCCATTTCCATTGCGGCCTTTGCCTGGATGCACCGTCCACTTGCCCGTTTTTTTGAGTGGCTTCTTGCGCCTGATCGTGGCCGCTTGCTTCGCGCGATCGAAGAAGCTCAAAAAAACCTAAGCTGCGGCGCATCCTCGATTGAGGAGGCCCTGCGCGCCATCTCGACGCCCATCGAAAAAGCCTACGGCAAGCCAAATCGTCCTTGCCGGCTCATGCTCGTTGAGCCAGCGCTTGACTTTTTTTTGGATCGCCATGGGCAAATCCAGGTGCGAAAAGGGCAGGCCCTTGACCCTTTTCGGCAGTGGATGTTGTCGTCGGCCCCTCAGGTTCTTTCGCTCTCTGAGCTCATGCACCGCTCTGTCAAACAAGAGAAATGGCGCTTGCTCTATCTGGCGATGGAGGAGATGGGGCTCGATGCACTTTTGCCTCTTTACACCCTTTCGCCCGAACCCATGTGCCATGGCCTTTTGGGGATCGCCCTTGCCAAAGGCCGTCCGCCGCTTTCTGCCGAAGAGGTGGTGGCCCTTGAGGGCTTTGCAAAGGTGGTGACTTCTTGTTTGGTTCCCATTTTGCGCGTTGAAGAACTGCGCAAGCAGCTTGGTGAGCTCCATCTCAAGCTTATCGATGCCCAAAAGCGCCTTGAGGAGCTCGATTGTGAGCATGGGCGTGAGAGCAATGGGGTGAATCAAGATTTTGCCCCCCCTTCACCGATTGAGGCCCATTCGGCTTCCACACGGGCTGCAATTTCTGCGCTTGAGCTTGCTGCTCGGCGTGATCATCCGCTCCTTATGGTTGTTGAGCGGGGAAGTGACCCTCTTCCGTGGATCGAATACCTCCGGAGGCAGGGCGCCCAGCACCGGCGCGCCCCTGTGTTTTTTCAATGCGCATCATTTGTGGGTGAGAAGGCCAAAGAGGCACTCCTTGAGGCTCTTTTGGCTTCTGGGAGGGCTTTGCTTTTGCTTTTTGACATATTGGCCCTTCCCCCTTCGGCCCAGGCCATGCTTTTTGATGTGCTGAAAAGCCGGGTGGTGCCCTCCACACCAAGCAACCAGCCACTCCTTTGCAGGGTGGTTGCGTTGACTTCCGTGTGGCCCCCTCCGCCTGGAATGCCTGAGCCCTTTCATCCCGACCTGGCCCATCTTTTAGAAGCACATCGAATCACCATTCCACCGCTCAGAGAGCGTTTGGCAGACCTTCCTCCGATGGTCTTGCGCTTGATCGATCGCCTGTGCCGAATTCAAGGCAAGGCCACGCTTGGCATCGAGGAAGAAGCCATGCAATGGCTGATTGGGCATGGCCTTGAGCAGGGCGAAGCAGGGCTTGAGGCACTGCTCGCACACGCGATCAAGACCGCAGTGCCTCCGAGGATTTCGTGCGCTGATCTCAAGCGGGCATTTGATGCTTTTCCTCAGCCCCACCCCCTTGAAGGCCGCCTCGCAGAAATCGAATCTCGCGCAATTCGTCGGGCCATTGCGCTTGCGGGAGGCCGCCTCGGCAAAGCCGCCCGCCGCTTGGGACTCGAGCGCAAGGCGCTCCTCGATCGGATTCGTGCCCTCGGCATCTCTCCTGAAGACTTGGAAGGCCTGTGCTTCTCTCGCAAATCGTCTCAACGCTGATCTGGCCTTTGTGGCCCAGGCGGGAGCCATGGCAGGAATGGGTGTTGCTCGATCTATTGGAGGGATTTGGTGATTTGATGCACCTTTGCCTTAACCTTGGAGCTTCCAACTTGCAACTCCCACTCACCGCCTTGCAACCAATCGGCATCGATTGGTTGTTTTGCTTCGAGCATCACGACGCCAAATGGGTGATCTGATGAAAAATCATAACTTCCCTTTCGCACAATTCCGCACCTTTCTCCGTTTCGAAGAAGGATTTCTCCTCCAAAGATCAGGGGGAGTGGAGACTCTGTCTCAACCCATGCCAAAATCCGCCGTGGGGGCGAGGTGTGTTGGTTGCAAAGGGATGCTTTTCCCACAAAAGGCTTCTCCCAATCAATCAAAGAAGCCAAACCGATTTCGACAGGGTGATCCCTTTCGCTCACTTCTTCACCCAATGCAAAAAGCCCATTGCGCAGGCGAAGGCCGGACCATGCGTGAAAGCCGATGGGTGTTGGGGCAAGGGGGTGTTGGTGCAGTAGCCACTCACAGGCACAAAGCGCTTCAGGTGCTTTGGTGAAAATCAGAAGGTGATGGCTCAGGTGCAGTGCTTGTGCTGGGACAAAGCCGAGCTCGATCTCAAAAAGCGAAAAAGGTGCTTGGGTGAAAGCTTCCGGAAAAACAAGATGGGTGGATGGGCCCAAGAGGGCAAAAATGCAAAAAGCACCTGTGTGATCGATGAGTTCAACCGAAATGCTTTGATCGCTTGCGTGGCGCAACAGGTGGGTTGCCAAGCGCCGGTGCAGGAAGGGTGAAGTGAGAAGCCAGAAGCGATTCTCATCCAAGCAGATGATCAATGGGTCAGCAACCCAATGACCGAAATCGTTGAACAGGAATGCGTTTTTGGCTTCACCCAAATGTCGAGGAATGGGTGAAGCCGCAAGGCGGTCAAGAAAGGTGCTTGCGTTTGGGCCTCGGAGCTCGAAAAGGCTCAAAAAAGACAAGTCGAAAAGAGCGCTTTTGGCCAAGGCTGCCTCAAACTCCCGCCTCACGTCGGACCAAAACCAGGGTGGACCAAAACCTAGAGGGGGAGATGGGGAAGGAGGAGGGAGGGTGAGGAACACTTCAACCACTTCCCAACCCGCTTTTTCGATCCAGCGGGCGTTTTGCGTTGCCCACAGGGTATGGAGAGGAGATCGGCGGATCCCTCGAGCGCTTTTCATGGAATGGAAGGGATGATGGCATTCGAAAACAAGCCCCAAGCTTTCGGGAGCGCGGGCTTCGCGAAATGCCCTGGTGTTTTGGAAGGGCTGAAAGCGTTCAATGTGGAAATGACTGGCTTCCAGCGAAGAGGAGCCATAGAGGAGCCACTCGGCAGTGAGCTTGCCGATGCCGCCTGCGCTCAGTACCCCGATCGAATTCATGCCGGTTGCAACAAAAAGGCCGCGGATTTCTGGGCTCTCGCCCAAAATCGGCCGGAGGTCAGGGGTGAAGCTTTCCGGCCCGCAGAAAAATTTGCGAATGCCGATGTGCGCAGCGATTGGCACCCTTTCGATGGCTTTGGCGAAGTAAGGAAGGACCCGATCCCAGTCGGCTGCGATCTCGCCAAAAGAGAAATCTTCCGGAATGCCATCGGCTTTCCACGCCTTGCCATTTAACTCGAAAAGCCCAATCAGAAGACCGCCGCTTTCCTCTCGGTAGTAGCCGCAAAGTCCTGGATCCTCGAGGATGGGCCAGTTGGGGCCAATGCCTTCGATTCGGTCGGTGACAAGATAAACATGCTCCACGGCTTGGCTTGGGAGGAGCACCCCATGGCGGGCGGCCAGGGCTTGGCTCCAAACGCCCGCACAAAGCACGACGTATTCGCAGAGGACTTCGCCGTGGTCTGTGCGTACTCCACAGACAGCGCGACGGCTTCCTTTTCCTTGGGTGAGAATGGCGCGCACTGGCACCCCTTCGATGATGTTCACCCCCAGGCGGCGGGCACCTTCGGCAAGCGCCCAGGTGGCGTTTAAGGGGTCAACCCTTCCATCATCTGGGACATAAAACCCAGCCCGCACGCCTTGAACATTCGCCAGCGGAAAGAGGCGCTTCACTTCAGTTGGCGAAATTTCATGGACTTCAACCCCCAAGTTTTGGGCGAAAGCCTGAGCGCGGCGGTATTCATCAAGCCTTTCATCGTCCGAAGCCAACTCGATGAAGCCCACCCTTTTCCACCCCGTTGAGTGGCCTGTTTCGGCTTCAAGCCTTGCGTAAAGCTCGCGGGTGTATTTGCGAAGTTCGATCGAAAGCGCGCTCATCGAACCAAAGGTCACGACAAGCCCTGCTGAATGCCAACTCGTCCCCGAAGCCAAGCGATCTCGCTCAAAAAGAAGGACCTCGCGCTCTCCAAGAAGACCTAAATGGTAGGCCACAGAACATCCGACAATCCCTCCACCAATGATCACGACCCTTGCTTGAGAAGGAATGGGACGCATGCTGAGTGGGTAGCCTTTCAGGAGGTTGGTTTCCAGAACCGATCTTGCACCTTCTGCCTTTCGTGGTAGGAGTAGGCTCCCCTGGCAGAGGGGCGGCACAGCCGAAATCCCACACACTTCCTTCTTCCAGGCTTCTTCTAGGAGGAAGCCGAGAAGAAACAAGTGAGCCGGTGCTTCCCTAGGAGGCCCTCACTTGGGGAAGTGGAGGCCCAACCGGAGGTTTTATGGAAGACACAAGCACAGCTTCTCCAAACACGGATAACGAATCAATACAATCGGCCCAAGGCACTGAAGAGTACCCAATCAGCTTGCGGGCGATGGTGGAAGCAGGAGTGCATTTTGGCCACCAAACCCGCAGGTGGAATCCAAAAATGCGCCCCTATATATACGGCGCGAGAAATGGCATCCACATCATCGACCTCGACCAGACCCTGGTGCTGTTCAAGCGTGCCTACGATTTTGTGATCGATGCCGTGAGCAAGGGAGGCCATCTCCTCTTTGTGGGCACAAAGCGCCAGGCAGTTGACGTAATTCGCGAGGAAGCGACCCGCGCTTCACAATTTTACGTGACGGGTCGGTGGCTTGGCGGTACGCTGACAAATTTTGATACCATCCGCACGACGATTGCCCGTTTGCGGGAAATTGAGCAGATGTTTGCTGACGGAACGGCTGACAATTTGCTCAAAAAAGAGCAGCTCAAGCTTCGACGTGAGCGGGATCGCCTCGAAAAGTACATTGGTGGAATCAAAAACATGCCATCCCTGCCAGCAGCTGTTTTCATTGTGGATCCGAGCCACGAGCACATTGCCACTCGGGAGGCGCATCGCTTGGGGATTCCAATCATCGCAATTACCGATACGAATTGCGATCCTGACCCCATCGATTATTTGATTCCGGGAAACGATGACGCCATCCGTTCGATCCGTCTTTTTACCAGTGCCATTGCTGATGCCTGCATTATCGGCATGGAGAAGCGGCGGGAGACGGCAGTTGCCGTCAGCGAAACCCGCTCTTTCCAAAGCGGTGAGGATCGAATCGAGGTGGAGGTGCAGCGGGGGAGGCGAGGAGCGCCACGCCGCATCTCCTGGAGCGCGCGGGTGGCCATAGGAGGGATTGATGAAGACGAAGGCGAGCTCGATAACTTTTAAATATCCATAAGCAAGAAGGAGGGTTTATGTCGGTTCAAGTTTCTGCAGCTCAAGTCAAATCTTTGCGCGACCGAACAGGAGCTGGCATCAACGACTGCCGGCAGGCTTTGATCGAGGCAGGAGGCGATGAGGAAAAGGCGATCGAGATCATCCGCAAAAAAGGCCTGGCCAAGGCTGCCAAAAAAGCTGGGGCCATTGCCACGGAGGGTCGCATCGTCTCATATGTGCATCCGAATTACCGGATCGGGGTGCTGGTCGAGGTGAATTGCCAAACCGACTTCACTGCGAGAAGCGAAGAGTTCGCTTCTTTGTGTGAAGAAATTGCGATGCACATTGCAGCTGCAAACCCGCTCTATTTGAGGCGCGAGGAGGTTCCGGAAAGCGAGCGGCAGAAGCAGCTTGAAATTTTCCGCGGACAAATCGAAGAGGAGGAGAAGGCGACAGGCAAGCGCAAGCCGGAAGCGGCAATTGCCAAAATCCTCGAGGGAAAGATGGAGAAGTGGTATTCCGAAGTATGCCTTGAAGAGCAAGAACTGGTGTCGAGGGAAAGAAAGAGCGTTGGGGCTTTTGTGGCTGAGCTCTCAGGCAAGGTTGGTGAAAAAATCGCTATCCGTCGTTTTGTGCGCTACGAGCTTGGGGAGGGAATCGAGACCCAGAAGCGCGACTTTGCCGCGGAGGTGGCGGCGCAGCTTCATGGCGGCTGAATCCTGTTCTGCTCTCCTTGCCAAGGAGAATGCTTTATGCCTTATCTCAGGTATCGCCGGGTGCTGATCAAGCTTTCTGGGGAAGCCCTTGCAGGCAAGGAGGGTGCTTTTGGGATTGACCCGCCGACCCTTGAAACGATTGCCAAAGAAATTGTGGAAGCACATGCCCTTGGTGCGGAATGTGCTCTTGTGATTGGGGGAGGAAACTTTTTCCGCGGCCTTCAAGGGGCGGCAAAAGGCATGGACCGGGCCACCGCAGACTACATGGGGATGTTGGCGACGGTGATCAACAGCTTGGCACTGCAAGATGTGCTTGAGCGTTTCAAGGTGCCAACCAGGGTGCTTTCTGCTCTGGAGATACGTCAAGTCGCTGAGCCTTACATCCGCAGGCGGGCAGTGCGCCACCTTGAAAAGGGTCGTGTCGTGATTTTTGCCGCAGGAACGGGAAATCCCTTCTTTTCAACTGATACGGCTGCAGCGCTTCGGGCAGTCGAAATTGGGGCCGAATTGCTTTGCAAAGCAACGAAGGTTGAGGGGGTGTTTAACAAAGATCCAGTCAAACACCCCGATGCCCTTTTCTACTCCAGGCTGTCCTACGATCAGTGCCTTAGCGATAGGCTTGGTGTCATGGATTCAACAGCGGTTGCGCTGTGCCGCGATCACCGTCTGCCCATTCGCATTTTTGCCTTGTTTGGGCGCGGAAACATCAAACGCATTCTTTTGGGTGAAGATGTGGGCACCCTCGTCGATGAGGGGCAGGTTTGATGCCCACTCACGGGCCGAAGCTGTGTTACATTCAGCTGACTAGTGGAGTGAGCCTATGATCGAAGAGGCACTTTCTGAACTTAAAGAGGCGATTGGAAAGGCCCATGAGGCTTTGCGGCGCGAGCTTGGGCGCATTCGGACTGGACGGGCAAGTCCTGACATGCTTGATGTCGTTCGGGTGGACTACTATGGACGCCCCACGCCAATTTCACAGATGGCGAGCATCACCGTGCCCGAGCCGCGGCTTCTTGTGATCAAGCCATGGGATAAAAACCAGCTCAAGGCCATTGAAATGGCGATCCTTCAGTCCCCTTTGGGGCTTTCGCCTCAAAACGATGGGACGGTGATCCGCGTCCCAATTCCCCCTTTGACAACCGAGAGGCGCAAGGAACTGGCGAAGATGGCCCGTGCGGCTGGTGAAGAGTGCAAGGTGGCCATTCGCAAGGCCCGCCACCACTGCCGAGACATTCTCGAGGAGCTCAAAAAAGAAGGTGGGGTAAGCGAAGACGAGATCGAACGGGCGATGAAGCGGGTGGAAGAGATTGTGCACGAGGGGGTGGCGAAGGTCGACGAGATTGTTGCATCAAAAGAGAAAGACATCATGACCATTTAGGCATCACTCGGGTGGTGGATCGTGTGGGTGAAAAAGGGAGGGAGAACTCAATCAACGCGAAAGAGATGCTGGAGTTATTGGCCTGTGGTTGTTGGTGGGGCGAAAGGGGGCCGCTCTTCAGCTTGGTTTTGA
>JANWYL010000057.1 GCA_025056955.1 Sandaracinaceae bacterium
GAATCCACCTTCCAAACAGCGCGGAAAGCCCGTCTCTCGGCCCAATAAACCCCCTTTGCGCCTTGAAAGCACAACCCTTTGGAATTACCCCTCCCAGCACTATGGGAAGGGGGTGCAGGGTGATCCCCGCTATCCTGGGGCCACGCCTTCTTACATCATTTGGAATTTGATCCAACGCTATACCCGACCGGGGGAGCTTGTGGTTGATCCGATGTGCGGGTCTGGAACAACCCTCGATGTGTGTCGGGACACAGGAAGGATTGGGCGAGGTTTTGATCTCAATCCATATCGTCCAGACATCGAGCGAGGGGATGCCCGTTCCCTTCCCATCGATTCAAATGTGGCTGCCCTTGTTTTCATCGACCCCCCCTATGGTGATCACATCCACTACTCGGATGACAACCGTTGCATTGGCAAGTTGTCTTCCTATTCACCCGCCTACTACCAAGCGATGGATGATGTGCTCAAAGAGGCACACCGCATCCTTCGACCTGGGGGGCACCTTGGGCTTTATGTGTGCGACTACTACGAAAAGAAGAGGGGGATTGCATGTGTTGGCTTTGGCTTATTGGGCCTTGCCATCAAGCGCTTCTTTCCGGTGGATGTGATTGCGGTTGTGCGGCATCACCGAACCTTGCTTCAGGGCAACTACCACAAAGCTGCGGTGGAGGGGAACTTTTTCTTACGTGCCTTCAATCACCTTTTCATTTTGAAAAAACCTGCACCTCGCGAAGCTCGTCCGCCCTTTTTTGAAGCATTGGATTGGATTCGCGAGTCTTTGGCAAAAGAAGGCAAAAAATAAAAAAATTTTGGTGCTTGCCTGACTTGTCCACATCCCTTTTTCGTGCCAATCATTAGGCGATTTCAAGGGAGGAGGGCCGACGGTGTTCGATTGGCTCTATGGGCTGTTCTCTAATGATCTTGCGATCGATCTTGGAACGGCCACAACCCTGATTTATGTGAAGGGTCGTGGGATTGTTTCCTGCGAGCCTTCGGTGGTGGCTGTGCAGACGGACTCGCGAGGGGGCCGCAGGGTATTGGCCGTGGGCAGTGCCGCAAAAGAAATGATCGGCCGCACCCCAGGGAACATCCAAGCCATTCGGCCCCTTCGCGATGGCGTCATCGCCGACTTTGAGATCACGGAGGCGATGCTTTCCTACTTCATCCGGCGCGCAACCAATAACCGCAGCACCCTGATCAAGCCGCGCATCATCATCTGCGTACCCTTTGGCATCACGGAGGTCGAAAAGCGTGCGGTTAAAGAGTCCGCCGAAGGCGCAGGGGCGCGCGAAGTTTACCTCATCGAGGAGCCAATGGCTGCGGCAATCGGTGCTGGGCTTCCTGTCACCGAGCCAAGTGGCAATATGATCGTCGACATTGGCGGCGGCACAACAGAGGTTGCCGTGATTTCCCTTTCTGGCATTGTCTACTCCCAGAGCATTCGGGTAGGGGGAGACAAGATGGACGAGGCGATCATCGCCTATGTCAAACGCAAGTACAACCTTTTGATCGGTGAGCAAA
Organism: Sandaracinaceae bacterium; assembly: GCA_025056955.1. Lineage (GTDB taxonomy): Bacteria > Myxococcota_A > Polyangia > Polyangiales > Sandaracinaceae > JANWYL01. Next base: position 1,522 of record JANWYL010000057.1, read on the forward strand.
GCGCAGAGCGCATCAAATGCACGATTGGAAACGCCTATCCTGGCGACGAGGTTGAAACGATGGAGGTCAAGGGGCGCGATCTCGTGGCGGGGGTACCCAAGACCATTGTGGTCACCTCTGACGAAATCCGCGACGCGCTCTCTGAGCCGATCAACGCGATCGTCGAGTCGGTCATGACGGCTCTGGAAAACACGCCCCCTGAACTCAGTGCGGACATTGTCGACAAAGGGATTGTGCTTACGGGCGGAGGGAGCCAGCTCAAAAACCTCGACGTGCTTTTGCGCGAGGAAACGGGCCTGCCAGTGACCCTCTGCGACGATCCTGTAAGTGCAGTGGTGCTGGGCTCAGGGAAGGTGCTCGATCACATGGAGCTCCTTCGCGAAGTGACGATCAGCTGATTTGGCCTTGTCTCTTTGCTCACGTTCCTGGAGGGGGGCGCGGGTTTTGGGGTACGCTTCCTCACCCACATGGAAGGAAACGGCTCAACTGCGAAGGAAGCCCATCGGAAGGCGCGTGCCTTCATGGTGTGGATGGGCTTTGCCGCAATGCTTGGCGATATCACTTACGAGGGCGCTCGCTCCTTGCTGGGCCCTTACCTTGGTGCCCTTGGCGCAAGCGCTTTTGCGATTGCCTTGATCGCGGGGGCTGGAGAGCTTTTGAGCCACACCTTGCGCTCCGTAAGCGGCCCTTTGATCGATCGCAGCCCTTCGCCGTGGGCCTTTGTGGTGGCAGGCTACGCCCTCAATGCCCTGGCTGTGCCTGCTTTGGCTTTGGTCACAAATTGGGAGGGGGCAGCCACTCTCTTTTGGCTTGAGCGAGTGGCCAAGGCCATGAGAAGCCCCGCCCGTTCAGCGCTTTTGGCAGAAGCCGCCTCTGTGCTTGGCCCAGGGCGGGTCTTTGGTTTTGACGAAGCGCTCGATCAAATCGGTGCCGTATTGGGCCCCCTCTTTGTTGGCAGCCTCCATCGCTTGTGGCCTGATTCCAGCCTCTTTTCCTATCGCGTGGCCTTTGCTGCGCTGATTGTGCCTGCCCTCCTGAATCTCGGCATCGTTTTTCGGGCGCAAGCCATATGGCCAGGCTCCGCCTTATCGCCCACTGCTCGGCCTGCTTTTTCGCCGTCTTCCGCTTTTTGGCGCCTGCTTTTGGGAAGCGCTCTCATTGCCTTTGGATACGCCGATTGGGCCCTTGTTTCCTATCACGCTGTTTCTCGGCTCAGGGTGGAGCCAAGCACAGGCGCCTGGGTCTATGCCCTGGCCATGGCCGCTGATGCCCTTGCAGCCTTGCTCCTTGGGCCGCGCTTCGACCGGATGGGGGCTTCGCTTTTGGGCCTTGTGGCCTGCCTTGGGGCCATTTCTTTTCCCCTGATCTTTGGATTTGGCACGTTTCTTTCCCTCCTTGGAGGGGCCTTGTGCTGGGGCCTGGCCTTGGGCGGTCAGGAGGCCCTCTTTAAGGCTGCTCTTGTGCGTTTGGTGCGGCCGGAGGAGCGGGCCCGAGCCTTTGGCCTCTTTGGGGCTTTGCAAGGCATCTCTTGGTGGCTTGGAAGCACTTTTCTCGGCTGGCTCTACGAACGAAGCCCCCTTATGCTTGTGGCCGGTGGGGTGTTCACGCAGCTTTTGGCAGTGCCAGTGCTTTTGGGCCTTGGGCAAGCCCTCGATCCAAAGGCTCGCACCTGAACTTCTTGCAAGCCTTTGGTAGAGTTGATCTTAGGTTTCCCTTGTTTTTACAAGGCGCCACATTTCCTCGATTTCGCGCACAAAAGCACAAGAAAGGATGGGCATTCGGAAAAAGCTTTTGGGGTCGAGGCTTTCGTCGTCGAGGTGAAAGCTTGGCGCATAGCGCTCGCGTTTCCATTGGTTGCGCGCAAAGAGCGTGAAAAAGCGCTCGATCCATTCCCCAAGCAATTGGGGGGGATCCATCGGGCGCTCTTCGATGAGGATTTCCAAGACCTCCTTGGGCGAGTGGCGGTCGCGCACCGCAAGGCGCTCGATGCGATCGAGGACATCGTAGGGCATAAGCTCTGCCTCGTCTGTTTGATGGCTTTGAGGAGGCCTAAGCTCAGCGGTTGGGGCCTGGGCGTTGACGAGTGCCAGGGCAGGAATGCGAAATGGGGGAGGGGCTTCCCGCTCAAGCCAGCGCAAAAAGGAGCGCAAGTAATTTTTGTCGATTCCTGCGATGGGGCTAAGCCCTCCCGAAGTGTCGCCGTCCATCGTGGCATAGCCGACAGCTGCCTCGCTTCGGTTGCTTGTGGCCAAAAGCAGCTTGCCTTCGATATTGGCGAGAAGCCATGCCGAGGGGCTTCGCGCCCGTGCTTGAATATTCTGGAGAGCGAGATCGTCCAATTCCCAACTTAGCTTTCTGCCAATTGCTTTTTCGATGGCCTGGACATAGGCCTGAACCATGGGCTCGACATCGATCTCATGGTGTGTTGCGCCAGTGGCCTCTGCAATGGCGCGCGCGGCTTTCCGCGTTATGGCGCTGCTGTTTGCTGTGGGTTGATAGATCGTGGTAAGGAGCCGACCCACAAGCGCACGTTGGTCTTGGCAAGCCTCAATCCCGCGAACATGCCCGAGCTTGGCGCGGAAGCCGCTCATGCCAAGCTCCTCACAGCCTGCCCACACCATCCAGTGGACCAAGCACGCAATCGCGGCGCTATCGGCCCCGCCGGAGAGCGAAACCACAAAACCTTGTGCCCGGGATTTTCGAAGGTAATCGAAAAGGCCAAGGGCAACGGCCCTGGCAAACTCTTCGTGCTTGAGGTGGGGGACCGATTCCCAATCAGGAAGCTCGCCCCTGGGCGAGCGCTTCTCAGCCAATGGCCAATTGAAATCGCAACAGACGAAGCGGGTGCGATCCCGAGGAAGGCGCGGCGTCCAGGCAATCCATCCCGAGCGCTTGGCGCGGATCTCGTCAATTCTCACCCGGCGTTCGAGCAGGAGGTAATCTCGAAATGAAAAGCGTCGGCCCTCGATCAGAGCTGGTTCTTCAGGCGATTCGCTTGGCACTCCGATCAAAAGATGCCCATCGTAAATCAGGCGCCCCGCTTCGTTGCCAAGCAAGTTCGCGTACACATATGCCACGCCAAAGGCGCGGCTCCCTTCTGCGATGAGGCGCCTTCGAATTGCGCTTTTTCCAAATGCAAAATGGCTCGCGCTTGGATTGAGAATCACGTCAACCCCATCCAGGGCAAGCGAGGCGCCGATGCGCCGGGCCGCCCAGGCCTCTTCGCATATTTCCACGCCAACCAATACGCCTCCAATTTCAAAGCAGAGATCCCCAAAAGGCAACTCTTCGCCCAAAAGCCTGATCCGATCGCATTGGCCAACAGGCCAGGGCCTAAACCACCGGGGCTCATAGTGGACCCCGTCTCCCGCAAGGATGCGCTTGGCCACACAGCCAAGCACCCGGCCATCACAGAGAAGAAGGGCTCCGTCAAAGACAAGCCCTGCGTGCCGCACAGGCATGCCGACGAGGACGGCAATCCCTCGGGTCAGTGGCAAAAGCGCTTGCAGCCATGCTTCTGCCCCCTCCACCACAAAGGGCGAAAGAAAAAGATCCTCACAACCATCGCCGGTCAGGCCAAGTTCTGGTGAACAAAGGAGCGCGATTCCCCTTGATTTGGCCTCTTCGATTCCTCGAGCCAGGCGCTCGAAGTTGCCCTCCCAATCGAGAGGGGTCGAGTTGAGTGCGAGCGCGCCCACGCGGATCGCTGAAGGTGCCTTTTGCATAAGACCAATTTTGGTTCCAGAGATAATCCCTCGGCACCTCTTAAAGAATGGGCTAGGCTCGAGGCATGCGCACCCGAGAAGACCTCGAGGCATACCTGACCCGCTCCTCTTATCCCTCTCGTGAAATCGAAGAAAACACCTGGCTCATCGAAGACAGAGAGGGCAACGAAACCATCCTCATGCGCCTTTCAGACGACCTCGTTTTGTTTCGCACCAATGTGGTCGATCTTCAGGCGATCGATCCAGCGAGGGCAAAGGAGTTTTACGCACTCCTCCTTGAGCTCAATGCGAGCGATCTCCTCTATGGAGCCTACGGGCTTGCTCGAACCGGTAATGACGGAGCCAAGGTTGTTCTCACAGCTGCTGCCCAGCTTGCCCACCTCGACTACGCTGAATTTGTCGGCATACTCGATGACTTTTCTCTTGCGATTGCCAAACATCGCAAAAGCATCGAGGAATTTATCATCAGGCCAAGCGATTCTCTTGCGACGAATTAGGAGGCGCCATGGGTATTTTCAGCCGGCTTGCCACGCTCATCAAAAGCAATATCAACGACATGATCACGCGGGCGGAAGATCCTGAAAAAATGCTCAATCAGATCATCCTCGACATGAACACCCAGTTGATAGAAGCCAAAAAGCAAGTTGCTGTCGCGATTGCCGACCAAAAGCGCCTCGAGCGCCAGTGGCTCAGCGAAAAACAAAAGGTCGAGGAATGGCATCAGAAGGCCATGCTTGCCGTGCGCGCAGGCAACGACGAGCTTGCCAAAGAAGCCCTCCTTCGGAAAAAAGAGCATGAACGTTTGGCTGCGGGCTTTGAAGAGCAGTATCGAAAGCAAACAGAGGCGGTCAACCAAGTGAAAACGGCTCTCCAAGCCCTCAACAACAAAATTGAAGAAGCCAAGCGCAAAAAAGAACTGCTCATCGCTCGAAACAACCGCGCAAAAGCGATGGAAGGCATTCAGCGCGCCATGGGCAGGCTCAGCGAGTCGAGCGCCTTCGATGCCTTTGCCCGGATGGAGCAAAAGATCGAGCAGCGAGAAGCTGAAGTTGAGGCCCGTACCGAGCTGAGCGATGAGTTTTCGGGCGATACCCTGCGCAACCGCTTTGCAAAGCTTGAAGCCACGGCAGGAGCCGAGGCCGAGCTTGAGGCCCTCAAGCGCGAAATGGGCCTTTTGCCCCCCGTTGAGACCCGTGCCCGCGTTGAGCCACAAGCCGCAATCAGCGACGCTGACATGGCAGAACTTGAAGCGGCTCTTGAAGAGCTCAAAAAACGCGAGCAAGGGGGTCGTTCATCGTAAAGGATTGTTATCACGAAAAAGGCCGCTAAGTTAAGGCACGCTCAAATGATCCTTCCTCTCTTGCGTTTTCCTCCTTTTGAGGGCAAAAGAGGCAGGGCAAGCGTTGAGTTTCCTGCCGATGGGGTTGTTTCAATCAAAGCGTCGGGGCATGCCGATCTTGAAATGATCCAATACATCATCCACGCCTGCGAGGCGGCAATCACGCGCTCGGATACGATTGAAATCTTCCACGATTTGGGTGATCTTCAAAGCCAAGATCCTCAGGCCCGGGATTCGTATTTGGAATGGGGCGAAAGGCGCCGCCCTCACATTTTCCGTTCCCACGTTTTTGTGCGTTCTCCCATGGTAGCCGCCGCCTTGGCCATCGCCCGCCTGAAACTCGACTACGTTGTGGGCTATACCGATGCCTCAAGCTTCGAAGCGGCCAAGCGAGAAGCGATTTTCAAACGCTTGGAACAAGCGAAGAAAAAGGCTTAAATTTCGACGATTTTCTTGGCGATTGAGGTGCGATGGTGGTGGACATCACAAGGGACAGCTCATCCGGTTGCCCTAAGCGTTTCAGGGCGAAAGAAAATGCATGGCATCTGCGCAAGGAATCTTCTGAGCAAAGCTTCGGGGCATTTTGATGTAAAGCTTACCAACTGCGTTTTCGAAGGCTTTGCGCACGTTGCGCGTAGGGATCGGCTTTTGTTCACAATTGGGAAAAAAGTGGTGAGCCACAATCACGATGCGAAGGCATCCTCTCGCTTTGGGCGGAAAAGCATGGGGAAAAATGACCGCTTGTGGCGAATGAGGCTTGCGAGCGCAAGGCCTCAGTTTGAGCCCTTGTTCCATACACGGTGAGAAAGCCTTTTAACAAGCGAAGCAATGAGGTGATTTGAGGGAGGCGTCGAAAAGGATAAAAACCCCGCTGGGGTTGTGGCGGGTGCACTACGCTTCTCTTTCAAGTTCAACCACGGCTTGCCCCTCGCTTACGTCATCGCCATCCTGAACGAGCACTTGGATGACCCTTGCGCGCTCGGGGAAGCCTTCACCTCCGTAAATCAAACGATGGAAGGTTTTCATCACCTCAATGAGCCCAATCGTTTGTCCTTTTGCAATCCATGCACCTTTTTCGATGAAGGGGGGTGCTTGGGGGGATGGCCTGCCATAGAAGCGACCGCCAATCGGTGAGCGCCAAACAATGGCATCAACCCTCTTTTCACCTTCCCTTGGGGTCACCTTCTCATCGGCCCAAAAATCCTTGGAAGGATCAATGGTTGCAATCGGATCACCATATGCAACCGGTCGCCTTCTCAGGTCTTGGTGAATCCCTTCATCGACAACGATCCCATGCACACCCTCAGGGACAATCAGGGTATAAAGCACTCCAAGCACCTCGAGGCGACCACAGCTGAAGCCTGGCTTGAGGAGCTCCCCTTTCCTTCTTGCATCTCTCAATATCCCTGGGCATGGTGCAGACAACACCCATTTTCCTTCCTTCTCCTCAACGCGTGCAAAAAGGGTGCGGTCCTTCGCATGGGTGATCATCGAATCCCCTCACCGAGTTCTCGGAGGTCATGAAGCGACCAAATCCGCGGGTTTTTGATGCGACGGTAGCCGATTGACTGGTAGGCCATTTCCACCAAAGCCTCAAGCCAGCTCCGAAGTTCAGAAAGGGCGATGATTTCATCGGTATCGAGGTTGCGTGCAGCCACAAAGGGGTCCATCTCGGCTTCGATGCGTGCTTCGACCTGGCGCATCCCCTCTTCAATGGCGCGCCTTTCATCCTCGTTTTGAGCGATGATTTCGAAGTTATCATCCAATTTGGTGCGATAGGTTGCAATGGCCAAGGTGCGACCTTCCATCACGGCAAGGCGCGTGAGCACAGTCGAAAGCTGGATCACAGGGTCGTAGGGCAAGCCAGCCATTGCGTAGTACCCTGCCCCCGAGGCCTTGCGCAAAAGCACCGTGAACATCGGCACGCTGTTTGTCGAATTTGTGTAGATCAGGCTTGAGCCGTAGGCGAGAAGGCCATGGCGCTCGGCTTCGACGCCGATATCAAAGCCAGAGATATCTTGGAGCCATATGATGGGGATGCCATCATCGTTACAAGCCCGGGAGAAAATTGCGATCTTTGCGATTCCTCCACGATAGAGCACGCCTCCTGGGCGAAAAGAGCCGGGGCGCTCGGGATCGCGGACGAGCCCTTGGCGGTTGATGATGATGCCGGCATAGAGGCCGCCGATCCGGCCAATTCCGCAGATGATTTCTTCGCCAATTTCGGGCATGCACTCCCAAAAGAGCCCCTGGTCGCAGAGGCGCGCAACGATCTCCATCGCATCGTAGCTCTCTCGATGGTCTGGCGGAATGATCCCAGCGATTTCAGACGGCGGTTGCCGGGGTTCCAAAGACGCCCGCCCTCCCCGGTAGAAATCTGCCCCGGAGCTCGGAAGCTTTGCGACTTCTTGGCGAATCGCTTCGATGCAGTGCGCGTCATCGGGAACGCGCATGTCTGCGCATCCGCTCACGTGGACGTGCACTTCAGGGCCACCGATGTCAATCGCCGTCAGTTTTTGGCTTTTGGCGCCTTTGATGAGGGCAGTGCCCGCAATGACCATGTAAGCCTGCTCTGTCATGACCACGCGGTCTGAGATGATGGGCTGATAGCCTCCTCCAGCGATGCAATCGCCCATGACGCCTGCAATTTGAGGCACACCATTGGCGCTAAGGAGCGCATTCATCTTAAAGATGTGCCCAGCACCCCTTGCGCCAGGAAAGCTTCGGCTTTGCTCCGGCAAAAAAAGGCCACTGCAATCGACAAGGTAGATCACCGGCAAACGCAGGCGAAGGGCAATCTCTTGGGCCCGCTGAATTTTCTCAGGGCTTCGTGGCCACCATGCGCCAGAAGCCACGGTGTTGTCGTTTGCGATGATCACGCAATAGCGCCCCTGGATCCGGGCCATGCCAGTGATCACCCCAGCGCCAGGCGAGCGCTGCTTTTCTGGCCCAAACCCTTCGCCATAGTTCACAAAAGTACCGATTTCATAGAAAAAAGCGCCAGGGTCGATCAGGGCTTGGATGCGCTCACGGGCAGTGAGCTTTCCCTTTTCGTGAACGCGGGCAATGTATTTGGGCCCCCAACCTGCCTGCACTTCTTTGCGGTGCTCAAACAAAATGCGCTCGCGTTCGAAAATGGCTTTTCTTCTGGCCTCAAAGGAGGCATCGTCCAAAAATTCCCGGCGTGGTCTTCCGATTGGAACAAGGGGAACGTGCGCCATACCCTCCCTCAAGGCATCCCACGTGAGGCATCTGGAGGCCAGCCAGGAATTGCCCCTGTGTCGTAGCGGTTGGTGCGAAAGGCTTCGCTTTGCAAGATCGCGAGGTGCATCGGAATGGTCGTGGCAACTCCCTCGATCACAAATCCAGAAAGCCCGCGCACCATCCGCTCGATGGCTTCTTCGCGGTTTCGCCCCCATGCGATCACTTTGGCGATGAGCGAATCATAATAGGGCGGTACCACGTAGCCCTCCTCGATGTGGGTATCGATGCGCAGGGCGCCGCCTTCGAGATCTGGAAAGCGAAGCCTCTGGATTCGGCCAGGGCTTGGGCGAAAGTGCTCGAAGGGATCTTCTGCGTTGATTCGGCACTCAATCGCGTGGCCCTCAAAGCGGATATCGCTTTGTGAGAAGTTCAGCCTGTGCCCTGCTGCGACCCGGATCATTTCGCTCACCAAATCGATTCCTGTGCGCATCTCGGTCACTGGGTGCTCGACCTGGAGGCGGGTATTCATTTCAATAAAGCGCAAAACCCCCTTTTTGGGGTCTCCCTCAACATCGTCAAGCAAAAACTCGATTGTCCCAGCGCTCACATAGCCTATCTCGCGGGCAAGGCGCACTCCCGAAGCAAAGGCGCGTTCCCGCTCCTCTGGGTCGAGAACAGGGCAGGGGGATTCCTCGATGAGCTTTTGGTGCTTGCGTTGGACGGTGCAGTCCCGCTCCCCCAAATGCACGACGTTTCCATAGCGATCGGCAAGGATTTGGATTTCAACGTGTCTTCCCCCCTCGATCAGCTTTTCAAGGTAGAGGCTTGGATCTCCAAAGGCGGCTTTGGCTTCTTGACTGGCTTCTTCAAAAGCCCTTTCCATTTCTCCTTCATCTCGAACCACCCGCATTCCGCGCCCGCCGCCTCCGCTTTCGGCCTTAAGCAGCACCGGATACCCAATCTGCTTTGCGATCACCTTTGCCTCTTCTGCGTTGCCAAGCACCCCATCTGAGCCTGGAATCAGCCGCAAGCCTGCACGCTTTGCAGCCTTTTTGGCTGGGCTTTTTTTGCCCATAAGCGCCATTGCATGGGGTGGAGGGCCAACAAAGCTCAGGCCATGCTCCTCACAAAGCGATGCAAAAAGGGGGTTTTCACTCAAAAAGCCCCAGCCTGGGTGGAGCGCAGAGCAATTGCTGATTTTCGCAGCCTGCACGAGGCGAACAGGGTCGAGGTAGCTCTCTTCTGCCCGCCCAGGCCCAAGCACAACCGCTTCTTTTCCCCGGAGGTAAGGGGCATTGGCATCGGCGCTTGAGACGCCAAAAACGGGGACAATTCCCATTTTCTCACAGCTTCGGGCAATTCGAAGCGCAACTTCACCGCGGTTTGCAATAAAAAGGCGCCTAAAAGTGTGCATGGGCTTTTGCGATGACTATGGCCAAAGGCGACAAGATGCAAGCCTTGATCAGCGCTCAAAGAAGATGGGGTTGCTTACTGCAAAGGGCTCGCGGCCAGGATGAAGTTTTTCCATGTCTTCGTCGCCCTTGACGTGCACAATCGCCCATGATCCCCGCTCGCTCACAGGCACCATGAGCTCGCCATCGAAAAGAATGACGGGGTCAGGTCCTCGGCTGAGCGGCATCTCCAGGCGCGTCATCCCGTCGACGATGAGCTCCATCGAATCGACATCGATCCACTCCGCTGCTTGGACCCGCACCCTGAGCCTGGCCATTGGTCCAACCCCTCTGGCCGTTCCGCCAGGCCGCACCATGCCTCCTTGGGCGCTCACATCGAGGTAGATCCCTCCAGAAACGAAGGAGCGCCCTTGTGCTGTTGCATCGCGCACCATCTCGGGTGTCACCGCCCGGGGATCATCGGTTCCAAGCCAGACGCAAGTGCGGGGGTAACCAACAGGAGAGCCATAGATTTGGTGGCTATCGCTTGAGCCAACGACAAAAAGCTTCCGGCCTCGGTTCAGGAAAGAAAACCAGTCGGCCACCGTTTCGTTGCGGTTCTGTTCAAAAGAGGAATCGTTGAAGGCTTCGATCACCGAAAACTCGTCAATCCACATCTCAGGCCGGCTCACCATGCCTGTGGTGCGGTCGTAGCCAGCAACGGTAAAGAACGCAAAACCTGGCCCTATTCCGCGGGGGTGATTGATGATGAGAAGAGGGTTTTCTGGTCGGCTTCGGAGCTCTGCGACCATCTCCCGCGGCCGCACGCCATAGATATTGGGGATGTGCCCATTCCGCATCGAGGGATCTACCCGCAAGGGAAATGCCCCAAAATGACCCCACTCCCAGGTTGTGATTTCTTCTCCAGCCATTCCCCGTGCCCAAGCCTCAAGCCCCAGGCGTTCGATCACTGGCTGAAAATCAGCCGCAAACTCATGATCGCTTCGGATTGGAAGCTCCAAACCATCAGCCACAAGGCCCAAAATTTTGAGCGCTGCGTCATCAGAAGAATCCGGCGAGCGGGTTGTGTGGATGTGGTAATCGGCACACATCCAGCCAGGGGTATCAACCACGCGCCTTAGGTTGGCACGCACCATGGCGGTACCTCCTCCCGCCACAGTGACGTTTTGCTCGATGAGCTCGTATTCATAGCCTCGGCTCAGCCTGACCACGTAGTTTCCGGGAGACACCCGCAAAGAGGCGCGGCCATTGGGTGTAAATTCCACGTGAACCCGACCCATGGTCACGGGGCGCTCGCCATATGGGCGAGGCGGAAATGGCACATCCGTGCCACTTGCGCCAAGCACCTGGATCCGCATGGGCCCAGGCGTGCCATCAAGGGTGGCTTGGACCTCGATTGTGCCAAAAACAGGCATGCGAATGGTGGCCTCGCTCGCATCAGCTGGAACCATCACTGGGTTGCTAAGCGGCGTGCCTCGCCGCCAGGCCTCGAGTTCCACGCTTCCCATCGGCACTTCCATCACGAATCGGCCATTGCGATCACTTGTGGTTCGCGAAAAGTAGCGCCCACCGGCTTTGGCATGAACGTGTACTCCTGGCACAGGCGTTGTGCCATCTGCTTCGAAGACCTGACCGCTGATCCGTCTCGTTTGACCTCCCCGCAGACGAATTGCGGTGGCCTGAGCCCCATTTCCTCCCCTGCCAAGGGCAATCGAACCCAAAGCGATGCGCGTGCGCTCACAGCCTGGAAGCTCGACACTTCCAAGCGAAAAAACGCTCACTCCAGAGATATTTGGCACAAGCACACGGTAGCTTCGACCCATCGGCGCCACGAGGGCCCAGCTTGTGCGTTCGAGGGGGTCGCTATAGGCAATCCATTCGAGCTCGCCTCGCGGCTCTTCAAAGCCTGTCATGGGGTTGATGGGGGGCATTCGGTAGGCCTGAAAGGTGGCAAAAAGCACGTGCCGAATCCCCTGGCCTTGGGGGTTGGGGTTCCCCACTGTGATCTCGAAATCGACGTGGCTTGCTCCCGGAGCCATCCGGTACTCCACCATCGCTGGGAAGCCCTCAAGCTGGGCGCCGCCTCGAAAAGCCTCTGGCACTGAACCCAAAAAATCAATCGCCTTCATTCTCCCAATCGCGCGGATAACGGCAGCTTGTCCGTTGCGCCCATCGTTTGTGACGCTCACCGATTGGGTCTCAAGCAAAAAGGTCGAGACACCGAAGATCAACTCATTGAATTCGCCGGGATCGACGAGCCTTCCTCCTTCGATCCGCGCGATTCCAACTGGCTTACCTCCAAAGCGGTCGTAAAGATCCGAGACACGGGCGGATTCGATGAGGAGCGCATAACCTGCGCCGCTTGCAAGGACAAAATCCCCTGGCTTCCAAACGGCAAGGCCAAAGGGATCCTCTGGAAGCATGTCCTGGCTCAAACGCCCAGCACGCGCTTCGCCTGCTGGCACATCGAGGGGATTTGGGGCACCATTTGGATCGCCCGCTTCGAAACTAGGCAAGGGGGGGCACTCTGAGGGCCCAACATCGATTGGAGGAGCATCTTCTCTGGTGGCATCAGTTGGCTGGGGCCCAGGCCCTCCGCAGTCACATCCGCCTTGCCACAAGAAGAGCACAAAGGCGAGCCCTGCCTTCCACCATTTTGTCGCCTTTTTGAAACCCTGAGGCACAAAATCCAATCCTATTCACTTGTTTGCCTCAGGCCAAGCCCTTTCTCCTTGAGCGCGGTTTCTCATAGGCCATTCTCAATGGCGATGCTCGCCGATACGGCTTTTCGGCTCCGGTCGGATCTCACTCCAAAAGGAGATCAGCCCCAGGCCATTGAGGCCTTGGTTCGTGAGCTTGAGCAGGGCAAGCGCTACCAAGTCCTTGTCGGCATCACGGGCTCTGGCAAGACCTTCACGATTGCGAATGTGATCCAAAGGGT
>JANWYL010000058.1 GCA_025056955.1 Sandaracinaceae bacterium
TCCTCTACGCAAGTGATGAACAAATCGCCATTCACTATGGGCGTGAGGACAATCCGGTGACGGGTTACACCTTCTACTTTGCTGGAGTTTGCCCTGATCCCGCACTTCGAAGCCTCTATGAGCGCAACCACGCAGCCGGCAGGCGAGAACTTCCAACGATTCGAGGCAATACTCCGGTGGGTCGTGCGATTGGGAGGCGGGTCTTTTTCGCCATCCGCGACACGGGGGCCTTTATGGATGTCCGCTCCCGCGAGTGGTACGATTGGTGAAGCCTAGCTGGCTCCCTTTGCGCTTTGTGTTACTAATAGGCAATGCCTTTTGAGCCGCCTCGTCCATTGCTCACGGGCCACTTGTTTGGTCGAGGGCAACCTTGTTTTGGTTGTTCGCCTGATCACCCCTATGGGTTTCGGCTCGTTTTTGAACGGGTGTCGTTTGGTGATGGCCGTGGAGATGGGATACTCACCCACTTCACCCCAAGAGAGCACGATCAAGGTCCTCCTGGGATCATGCACGGTGGTCTCGTTTCCACCCTTGCAGATGAGCTTGCAGCGTGGGCGGTGATTGGCATTCTTCACAAGTTTGGGTTTACTGTTTCTTTTGAAGCCAAGCTTCGGAGAGCCATTCGCATCGGCATTCCCCTGATCGGCCGAAGTTGGCTTCTCGATGATCGCAAACGCCTGGTCGATGTGGGTGTTGAAATCGAGCAAGACGGTGCTTTGGCTTTTGAGGGCAGGGTGCGTTTTGTGATCTTGGACCGCACCGGTGCAGAGCGCTTGCTTGGTCGGGCCCTCCCTCCTGAATGGGAGGTTTTTTGCCGTTAGGAACAAGGCCCTTCAAAGCAAAAGTGCGGCAGGCGCGCCAAAAAATGAATAACCGGCTTCTTATTCTGCTCAGAAGTGGTAGGTGACACCCAGTGAGACCAGGTGAAAGTTTTGCTCGTAACGCCCGGCGTTAACGACTTCACCGTACCCTGCAGGGTAACACCCTCGGCTTGTAACAGGGCGATTGGGGTCGTAGGTGGTCCCATCCATGCAAACACCCTTTTGATCAAGGGCGTTGATCCTTCTAAAGCGGGCATCTCTCGGTTCGACATTGATCGTTTCGGCCAGGAAAAAGGCATAGGCGATTGAAACATCGAAACGTTCTAGCCTAAGCGTGGCGCCCGTGTGGAGGCCAAGGCGCCAGCCACCGATAAAGTCGTTTTGCAGGTAGTGACGAAAAGAAGTATCGAGGGGAAGCTCAAAGCTCACCCCGCTTCGCAAGGCGAGGAGGCCGGAGATGGCGTTCACATCGCCTCCCAAGCGAAAGGTGAGGACATCGCTCCAGCCATGTGGAATCGGCAAGGGTGTTGGCACCGGAACAGAGAGGGGAGCAGCTCCTCCGCCTGGTTTTAAAACAACTTGCGAGCCTGGTGGAGGGGTGACGACGAAATCGGTGACTTGGCGAAGGTGCTCATAGACCACATCGAGTTCGATGTCAAAGCGCTCTTCAACGAGCGCGTCCTCGATGCGCTTGGCCAGTGCTTCTCCAAGGGTGCGCTGATGGGTGCGAGGGCGGGTGCGGTCGGCCAGCCGCAATGCGAGCCCAAACAGAAAAGGTTGGCCAGCGTGAAGTGTTGTGCCACCGATCTTGGTGGTGTTTGGAACGAAGCTCGTTTCGCTGCCAGTCCCGTAGGCTCCGGTGGTGAGCTCGAGTGTTCCTTCGGCGGGAACGAAACCACCCACAGCGTCTGAAAGGCGGCCCCACAGCACCACATCCATCGCGTCGATCGGCACAAGGTGAATGGACAAGATCCCTGCTGGCACAAAGGGATCAACCACCGAGAGCCGCGAGCGGATGTCTGCCGAAGGATCTTCGAATCCAGGAGTGGGTGGTATCCCCGATGCCGATGCCCCGCTCGACACGTAGTTCACGTAGTTGATGATCGCGACTCCCCACTGCAAAGTGAGGCCTACCCTGAGCCAATCGATGGGGCGATAACCAACACCCACGCTTGGAAAAAAGAGCAAAAGATCCTGGGAGGTCATCGCATAGCGGACGGGTGTTGGAAATTTGCGCCCCTCGGCCGTGATCGTCCCATCATCTCCCCCAAAGCGTGCTGTGCCTGTTCCATTTGGTGCAATGATGCCTGCACCGAGGCCCAGGTCTCGGGTGAGGCGAAGGTTAAGGCCAAGCTGGGGAACAATCTGGGGGAAGCCTTGGTTACAAACGGTGTGAAAGGGACGATCCGCCCAAAGCGATGGTTGATCAGGCCCATCGGAGGGGCCGAAGATCGACGCACCTCCTGCGTAGGTTTCTTCGGGAGGAACGCCGGGAGCGGCGTAATTTCCGCTTCGGGTCACACAGGCATCCCAGATCACCAAAGTGGCATTGAGCAGGATTTGGCTTTCAATTTCCGAAAGGGCAGAGGGATTGATCGCCAAAGCCAGGGGATCATCGACGCGTGCGGTAAAAGCACCCCCACGCCCAAGGCCACGCGTTCCCACACCGCTCAACTCGAAGCCTCCTGCCTTGGCTTGTGGAGTCCACAGGCAAAAAACCAGCATCCAAAGCCAGAGAAGCGCACGAAAAACACGCATCTTTTGGGTTCGCATCGCAAAGACAATACACAAAAGCCATCGCATCAGCGAGGGAGAAGGAGGGCCACGCTCCTTTTGATATCCCCAAAGGATGCCACTTACCACCAATCAAGCCACGGATGCCCCCTCACTGGTCATTGCCCAACCAAGGCGGTGCACCATAGACAATCAGGGTATCAGCTGCGTACTCTTCTTTGGTGTTTGGGTGATCTGCATTGTAGTGGAGGCCTCGGCTTTCTTTTCGAAAAGATGCGCAGCTCACGATGAGTTCTGCAATGTCGGCGATATTGCGCAGCTCGAGGAGATCGCGGGTGATGAGGTGCTTCCAATAGTACTCGCGGATTTCTTCTTTGAGCAATGCGATGCGCCGTGCCGCTCTCCGAAGCCTTTTATCGGTCCGAACAATTCCAACGTAATTCCACATGAAGCGGCGGATTTCGTCCCAATTTTGACTCACAACCACTCCCTCATCGCTTGGAACGGCTTCACCAACATCCCACTCTGGCACATCGGGGAGGGGCCATTCCTTCCTGATGTCTTTGAGCGCCTGAGCAGCCCTCTTTGCGAAAACCACACCCTCAAGGAGAGAGTTTGAGGCAAGGCGGTTGGCACCATGAAGCCCCGTCGAACTCACCTCCCCGATTGCCCAAAGACCAGGGAGGCTGCTTCTTCCCCATTCATCAACCACAATGCCCCCGCACATGTAGTGGGCGGCAGGTACCACTGGGATGGGCTCAACCGTCATGTCGATTCCGTACTTCATGCATTCGGTGCAGATCGTCGGGAAACGCTCCTTGAGATAGGATGGTGGAAGGTGTGTCATGTCGAGATACACGCAGTCAGCTCCTGTGCGTTTCATCTCGTGGTCAATCGCTCGCGCAACCACATCGCGTGGGGCGAGATCTTTCATCGGATGGTGCCTCTCCATGAAAGCCTCACCATCGGGGAGGCGCAAAATACCGCCCTCTCCACGCAAGGCTTCGGAAATCAAAAAGCTCTTGGCTTTGGGGTGATAAAGGGATGTTGGGTGAAATTGAAAGAACTCCATGTTGGCAATGAGCGCACCAGCCCGGTAGGCCATGGCCACCCCATCCCCCGTTGCGACATCAGGGTTGGTGGTATAGAGGTACACCTTTCCTGCACCCCCTGTGGCCATTACGGTTGCTCGTGCCACAATCGCATGCACTTCACCCTTTGAGGTGGGAGAGCAGTCGAGGGCGTAGGCCCCAGCCACAAGGCGGGGGCCACCCCATTTTGAGAGCTCGATGAGATCGATTGCCATGTGGTGCTCAAGAACACGGATTTGAGGGCGCTTGCGAATCGATTCGACGAGAGCCCTTTGGATTTCTCGACCCGTGACGTCTCCTGCGTGGATCACCCGCCGGGCGGTGTGCCCTCCTTCTCGCGCAAGGTCAAGCCGTTGGAGATCGACTGGATCAATGCCCTTGCCCTCGACGATGGCACTGGGCTCAGCCCCTTCCTTTTGATCGAAGTGGGCTCCCAAAGCGATGAGGTCTCGAATGCACTCGGGCCCACTGCGCACGACGAGCTCGACGATGGGTGCCTTGGACAGACCACAGCCTGCCCTGATGGTGTCCAGGGCATGTGCTTCAAAAGAATCGCTCGGATCCAAGACGGCGGCGATGCCCCCTTGGGCCCAGTTGGTGTTGGAATCAAAAAGGCTCCGCTTGGTGAGAAGCAGCACTTCGCCGTGTTTCGATGCTTCGAGCGCAAAAAAAAGCCCCGAAACACCACTTCCAATCACGAGGTAGTCGGTCGAGATGCGCACGCTTCAAAGATCCAAAGCCGCTCCTCTTTTGACAAGGCCTTTTGGGGTGGCACACTTTGGCACACTTTGGCAAGGCATTGTTGTTGCAGCTGGCTCAAACTGGACGAGGGCTGTATGCGAGCAAGGGTATTGGTGCTTGTCGTAACGATCGGGATGGTGAGCGATGTTTTGACTTTTGGAGCAGGTTGTTTCCCTCTTTGCCCTGCCATCTGGGAGCCTGTGTGCGGCTCTGATGGCCGCACTTATGGAAATGGTTGTGAGGCGAGCAGGGCAGGTGTGAAAGTGGTGCGAAATGGCGCTTGTGAGTGCCCCGACCCTGGCACCACTTGCTCTTCGGGGTGTTTCCCTAAATTTGATAGCTCGTTGAATTGTCGGGTTTGTCAGTGCGAATGTTCAATGGGTGATATGCCGGTTTGCGGTATCGACGGGAACACCTACCTCAACCCTTGCCATGCGATGGAAGAGGGGACAATGGTTGCTTACGTTGGTGAATGCCGGCCTGGGCCATCGAATTGCCCAGAGGTGATTGATCCGGTGTGCGGCGCCAACGGGGTGACATACAACAACAGGTGTGAGGCGGAGAGGGCAGGCGTGCCAATCATCCACGCTGGGGCGTGTTGGGAGTGCCGAAATCGGCCAGAATGCGTTTGCCCGGAGGAAGAGGTGCCTGTGTGTGGTAGAGACGGGCGGACCTACCGCAACTACTGCTACGCTGAGCTCATGGGAGTGGAGGTGCGGCATTTTGGTGCCTGCGGGTGTAATACTGATTTGGCATGCGAACCAGGGTGTCGCATTGTTATTGATCCGGCCACAAGGTGTGCGCTTTGCAGGTGTGAAGGCATGAGATGAGTTGATGGTGAAGCAGCAAGGGTGGGGTGTTGAATTCCAACCGATTAGCCTGGCTCGACCATCATGAGAAGGCATTTGAGGTAGTCACCCTCTGGGAAGGATGGGGTGCGAGGATGGTCAGGCCCTCCACCCCATCGCTCGAGGATTCTCAAGTGGCGAGGAAAAGAGGACGCCGCCTCGCGGATGCTCTCATCAAAGTGGGTGATGGAGATGTGGCTTGAGCAGGATGCAGCAAAGTAAATCCCACCAGGTGTAAGGAGGTCGAGGCAAGCCCGATGGAGGGTGATGTAGCTGCGCATGGCCTGAGGCACAGCATCTGCGTGGGGTGCGAAGCTTGGGGGATCGGCGATGATGAGATCGAAGCGCTCTTGTTTTTTTCGCAACTCCTTAAGGTGAGATGGGACATCGGCACAGATGGTGATGTGGGAAGAGGGCGGAAGGCCGTTATTGAGCCAGTTCTCGTGAGCGATTTTGAGGGCTGCTTCAGCCGTATCGACGGTGTGGACTTCGCGGGCTTTTCCAAGGCCTGCTGCCACTGAAAAGGCGCCCGTGTATCCATAAAGGTCCAATACCCGCCGGCCATGGGCCAAATGGCGAATGCGCTGCCTTGAGTGGCGGTGATCGAGGAAAAGCCCGGTTTTTTGCCCATGCTGGAGATCGACGAGCAGCTTCATGCCGCATTCAAGCACTGTGACAAGGGGGGGAGCTTGGCCCCAAAGCAGTTCGGTTTTTTTTGAGATCCCTCGGCCCTTTCTCAGGAGGATGCCTTTGATTGTAGGCTCTGCGGCCCGCAGGGCGTCGACAAGCTCTTCGAAATGGGCTGATTTCCCGCCATAGAAGAGGGCTGCGCCTTCCGAGTCAAAGCGAATGACGAGGTAGGAGTCGTAGCGGTCCACCACAAGGCCTGGCAAGCGATCGGCCTCGCCGTGAATCCACCGGTAAGCATTGGTTTTTGGTTCGATCAAGGCCTTGCGGATCTTAAGCGCCGAAGCCACACGGCAGCGCAACCAATCAGGTTCGAGTGAAGATGTCGAAGGGGCGAGCAAACGCAGAGCGATTGGGCCTTCGTCAGCAAAACCAATCCCCACGCTTTTTCCTGCCCCGTCGACCAGACGCACCCACTCACCAGCCTCAAGTTGGGGTTCCTCAATCGCATCTCGGTAAACCCATGGGTGCCCCTTTCGGAGTGTGGAGGCAATTCCTTTGCGCAGTCGAACGAGGCGCATGGCAAGATGGCCTAGCGCGCAAAATTGAGCAAGCTTTTCAAAAAAGCCAGCCTCCCCCCGTGGGCCAAGATAGGGGCATAAAAAGGGCCGCCATAGGATCAGAAGATTTTAGCTTACCCACGGATCGAGGAGCTCGCTTGTGGGATGGAAGGAATGGGCTTTTCCACCTTGCCAAGGATCGGTGAGCCTCTCTTCAATGAGGGCAGGCCTTGAAACACGCAAAGAGGATGAAAAGGGGTCTATCAAATCCTCGCCCAAGGGGCGAGAGGCGATGGAGCGAGGGCGCGAAGCAGTGCGGGGAGAGGGAGGGAAAGGGTCGATCAGGTTTTCTCGAATGCGTTGGAAAGGTGGGGAGACATGCTTTTGCCCCAAGGGATTGGTGGAACGACGAGGTTCGAGGGCAAAGGGATCGACGAGCGAGTCGCTTGCGCAACTGCAGGAACGTTGGCCAGAAGAAAAGGGTTTTTCTCTTCCTTGAGAGTGGAGCTTGGAAGGGGAAAAAAGCCCTCCCAAGCAGAGGAGGCTTATGATGAAGAGAATACGAGAGGGCACAAGATTAGATTAAGCGATGCAAGTAAGCGATGCAAGGCTAAAAAAGGAAAGGCCTCATTCGCGCCAGGCTCGCCCTCCAAAGCGATCGACTTCCCTTCGAAACTGAAAGTATTTGCGCGATGGGGACGAAAGCAAAGTGACACTTAAGACAAGCTCAGTAATCAGACGGAAAAAAGCCATGGCGCGCATGGGGGAAGAAAGGGCTGAGGGGCTCCTTTCTTCGAGCTCGAACGGGGTCCACACAGGAGCCCTGCCTTCAATGGCGAAGATGGCCGCAATTGACCACATGAGGAGACTGAAAATGGCCAGGGGGAGGCCATATGGGCGGCCCTCGTGACAGGCATAGGCCACAAGGGCGGTGTAAAACAACTGGGCCACATGCCAGCCGGGAAAAAGGAAAGGCTGCCCACTCCCAATGACCATCTGGATGAGGGCGAGGAGGAAGCAGATGAGGAGGGTCAGCCGCAAAAGGGGAGGGGGCGCCGTGATGGGGGCTTCGGGAATGGCTTGTGCAGGAAGGGCCTCTCCGTCAGGCATGGCAAAGCGAGGGGGTTCGGTGGGGGGAGGAGGGGGTGCAAAAAGAGGAGGGCGCGGCGGGGGCGGGGGCTTCGACTCATGGGCCATGGGTTTGATTGTAGGCGGATGTGGTCAATTCTTCACCGCGACGTTTTCAGGCGCCTGAGCAATGCGTCGATAGGTGATCGCATGCCAGGGGAGAGGCCCCGGGGATGATGGGTGAAAGCGATGCTCAATCCGCCATTCGTTTTGGGAAATGGGAAGAGAAAAGAAGGTATCCCCTTCCACGGGTTGTTCAACCCAGGTGATTTCGAGGCGGTTGGCGAGTGGAAGAAAAAGGGAGTAGATGCTCGCACCACCTGCGACAAAAAGAAGAGGCACTCCTTGGGAGAGTGCGATGGCATCTTCAGGGCAGCGAGCGAGCAGTACTCCAGGTGGGGGCGCCTCCCAACTCCTTGAAATCACAATCACGCGCCTTCCATCGAGAGGCCGACCCATCGATTCAAAGGTGCGCCGCCCCATGATCACGGTGTGGCCCATGGTGATGGCGCGAAATCGGCGCAAATCCTCGGGGATATGCCATGGGAGGGCACCTCCTTTTCCAATCACACCATTTTGTGCAACTGCAGCAATGATCACGATTTCAGGGTTTGGTGAACACTCACTCATACGGCAACGGGTGCGGGGATGGGAGGGTGAGGGTTATAATCGAGCAGGCGAATGTGCTCGTAGCGGAAATCATCGATCTCTCTCACACTTGGGTCAAGCACGAGCTTGGGGTATGGACGTGGCTCGCGGGATAGCAAGGTATCGGCCTGCTCCAAGTGGTTGGAATAAAGGTGAACATCTCCAAGGCACATGATGAGTTCGTGTGGGGTGTGGTTGGTGACCTGCCCGATCATGTGGGTGAGAAGGGCGTAGCTCGCAATGTTGAAGGGAAGCCCAAGAAAGACATCGGCACTTCTTTGGTAAACTTGGCAAGAAATCATTCCATCTTGTGCGTAGAACTGGAAGAGCACGTGGCAAGGTGGTAGGGCCATTTGGTGAAGCTCACCGACATTCCACGCTGAAACAACGAGGCGACGCGACCATGGGTGATTGCGGATTTCCGAAATCACTTCTGCGATTTGATCGATGGTTCTCCCATCGCTTGCACGCCACCTTCGCCATTGAACACCGTAAATCGGGCCGAGATCACCATCAGGGCGTGCCCATTCATCCCAGATTGAAACACCGTGCTCTCGCAGATAACTCACATTGGAATCACCGCGCAGAAACCAAAGCAATTCATAGACGATCGATTTCCAATGCAGCCGCTTAGTGGTGATGAGGGGGAAGCCTTCTAACAGGTTGAAGCGGAGGGTGCGACCGAAAAGAGATCTCGTGCCCACACCTGTTCGATCTGGGCGCACCTTGCCATGATGACGAACCTCGTAGAGGAGGGATTCGTACGGAAAAGCAGGTGAAAAGCAGGGTGAGATGGACATAGGTGAGCTGCTCTGAATGGTGGTAGGAATGACCAAATCGTGTACCAGGAAGCTGTCCCTTGAGATTGGATGATAGGTGAATCTTCCGTGTTTAAAGGTTTTTGGGCAAATATTTGGCAAATATTTGCACATCAATATGGATTACAAATGATTACCAAATTCCAAAACGGTGGTTGCTCAGTGTGGGGGAGTAGGAGATGCGATGCCCTTCTACCTTTGGTGGTTGGCTTGCAGATGAGGAAGTTCACACCATGCGGTGGATCCAGGCGCTCTTGACGTTGTTTGGGGTTTACCCAAGCGGGGCCAGGCGGAAAACAAGGAAAGGAGTGCGTTGGTTGGGGGCTTGGGGGAGATACTTGCCAAGGTTGGAGGTGGCTCGGTTCACTCGAAAACCAGCACCAGGTATGTGCCCATGCATAAAGGTTGGGCTTTGGGAGCGTTGATTTAAAAAATTGTTTCGAGCGAGCGCTAACTCTTTTTGCCAATTTTGACAATCCTAGAAGGCCAAAAGGGATGAATAGCCCCATTGCTCAAGGTGTTTTAGGTTGAGGCCAGAGGACTGAGTAGGGTGTAGGCAGGGACACACCCAGCCACGCGTACCTTGACTTTCAATCAGAGGCTGGTGGCTCACTCAAAGAGACATGGCCGAGGAGGGAGTCGAACCCTCACGCCCTTTCGGGCAACGGATTTTGAGTCCGCCGCGTCTGCCATTCCGCCACTCGGCCATGACGACACTTGGCCCGATGGAGGCCAATCATAGTTGAGTTGCTTTTTTTGTCCACTGCTTTTGAAAGGGTTTGCGAAAGATCGAGTTTTTCTTTGAACAGAATGGGCTCGGCTTGCGCAAGGTCCAGAGATTCGGAAATTAAGCAAGCCGCCACTTGAATCACAAGGAGAAGCAATGACACGACGGGTTTTTCGCGAAATTGGGGTTTTAGGGTCTGGGGTGATGGGAATGGGCATCGCTGCCCATTGCGCCAACGCAGGCCTCAAAGTGCTTTTGCTCGATATTGTTCCTCCAGGCGTGGCCCAAGGGGCTCCGAAGGCCGAGCGCAACCGCATCGCAGCGGAGTCTCTCAAGCGTGCCCTTCAGGCAAAGCCTGCCTCCTTTTTTCACCCAAGCCATGCCCGTTTGGTTGAGGTTGGGAATTTCGAAGACGATCTCGAGCGCCTAAAGCGCTGTGATCTCGTGATCGAAGCCGTGGTCGAACGCCTCGACATCAAGCGGGCTCTTTTTGAACGGGTTGAGCGGGTGATTGGCCCAGAAACGATTGTGGCTTCAAACACTTCTGGGTTGCGCATCCGAGACATGGTCGATGGGCGTAGCGAAGCATTTCGGAAGCGCTTTTTGGTCATGCACTTTTTCAACCCTGTTCGTTACATGAAATTGCTTGAAGTCGTGCCCGGTGCCGATACCGACCAGTCGGTTCTCGAAGCGGTGATTCAATTTGGCCGTGAGGTTTTAGGGAAGGGGATTGTTGTTGGCAAAGACACGCCAAACTTTATCGGCAACCGAATCGGTGTCTATGGCATGATGGTGACGATCGAGGAGATGCTCCGTGCAGGGCTCACACCTGAGGACATCGATGCTTTGACGGGGCCTGCGATGGGCCACCCCAAATCTGCAACCTTCCGGACAGCTGATCTCGTGGGGATTGATACCTTTGCGCACGTTGCACGCAACTGTTACGAGGCCTTGGTTGATGATGATGAGCGTGAGGTATTCCGTTTGCCGTCTTTTATCGAAGGCATGGTCGAGCGCAAGCTCCTTGGTGAAAAGACCAAGGGAGGCTTTTATCGCAAAAACGAAAAGACGGGGGAGATCGAGACCCTCAACTTCACAACCTTTGAGTATCGTCCCAAGGGAGGCGACGAGTCGATAGCAAAGCTTTCAAAGAGCATCGGGAAAATCGAGGATGTGGGTGAGCGTTTGCGCAAGCTCATTCGCGCAGAAGGCAAAGGGGGTGAGGTCGCGTGGCGCATTCTCGCCCGCACCCTGCTTTATGCTTCAAAGCGGGTGGGTGAGATCGCAGACGATATCCTCTCCATCGACAACGCGATGAAATGGGGCTACAACTGGGAGCTTGGCCCCTTTGAGGCATGGGATGCGCTTGGTTTCGAGGCGACAATTGAGCGCATGGAGAAAGAGGGAATGCTTTTGCCTTCCTGGATTCGCCGGATGAGGGAAAAGGGGGCACCTTCTTTCTATCGGGATGGCGAGATGTGGAGCTTTAGGGAGGAGCGCTATGTTCCAATGCCCCGCGACCGGAGAGAACTCACTGTGGCCCTTGCCAGAAAAGCAGGAGGGCGCGAGAAGCCCCTTTTGGCCAACGGTGGCGCAGAGGCCTGGGACTTCGGCGATGGCATCTTGGGGCTCACTTTTAAGACAAAGGCCAACAGCATCGACGCCGAAGTCATCGAAATGCTTGAGCAATCGGTTGAGCTCGCCGAGCGTGAATTTAGGGGCATGGTCATCGCAAACGAAGGAGAGCACTTTTGCGTGGGCGCCAACTTGTTTGCAATTGTCGTTGCCGCAAACCAAGGCCAGTGGGAGGAGTTGCGGCGCACTGTCAAGCGCCTTCAAAATGCCGTGCAGCGCATGAAGTATGCGAAGGTTCCAATTGTGGCAGCACCTTTTGGAATGACACTGGGCGGTGGCCTCGAGATTTGCCTTGGTGCGACAGCTGTTCAGGCGGCTGCTGAAACCTATGCGGGCCTCGTTGAAGTGGGGGTGGGGTTGCTTCCAGGAGGCGGTGGCAACCTCAACCTCCTTTGGCGTGCCCTCGAGTCAATTCCGGAAGGGCAGCACGTGAATGTGTATGAGGTGGTGACCCAGGTGTTCAAAAACATCGCCCTTGCTCGGGTTGCAACGAGTGCGGTTGAGGCCCAGGCCTTTGGATACTTCCGAAGAAGCGATGGGGTGTCTTTTGACCGAGGACGCCTCATCTACGAGGCCAAGATGCGGGCAATTGGCCTTGCAGAATCAGGTTACCACCCCCCAGTGCCGCGGGCTTACGTTCTTCCAGGGGAGCATGGCATCGCCACGCTTCAGATGCTCGTTCGCACCCTCGTTCAAGCTGGCCAAGCGACTGAACACGACGCAAAGATTGCGATAAAGATCGCTCATGTTTTGTGTGGTGGGGTGGCCGGCCACACCCACGAAGTCACAGAGGAAGAGATGCTTGATCTCGAATGCGAGGCCTTCTTAAGCTTGGCTGGCGAACCAAAGAGCATTGAGCGCATGCAATACATGCTCATGCACAATAAGCCCCTGAGAAACTAGAAAGTCCATGCCATTCCGTTATCCCTTCTACGGGGTGGTGATTGGCTTCTTTTTGGAGGCTTGCGCAAAAGAAGAGGTCCAGAGCGCCCCTCCTCCGCCGCCGGTTGTCCTAAACGAAGAAGAGGTTCAACAAGGCGCTTCTTTGTACGCAAAGTACTGTGCGTTGTGCCATGGTGCGCGCGGTGAAGGTTACGCCGCCGATCGTGCGCCTGCCATTGGCAACCGAGACTTTTTGAGGGTGGCAAGCGATGAGTTCATCCATGAAGCGATTGCTGAGGGGCATCCTGGCACATCGATGAGCGCTTGGCACCGCCGGCATGGCGGGCCTCTCGATGATCCCGCGATTCGTGCAATCGTTTCATTTTTACGCAGCCTTGCCCGTGATGAGGTTCAGGCCACTGATCGCGGCCGAGTGTATGGAGATTTGGCGCGGGGAGCTGCCCTTTTCGCGCTCCATTGTGCTGAGTGCCACGGAAAAGAAGGTGAAGGAGGAAGTGGGCCGAGCCTCAATTCCCCCGTGTTTTTGCGCACTGTGAGCGACCGCTTTGTGCGCGACACCATCGCCCGCGGGCGGCGCAACACACCCATGGAGGGCTGGGATGCGCGCCTTTCTTCCGAGGAAATCGATGCGCTCACGGCTTTTGTGCGAAGCCTCAAGCCGCGTGCCTTTGACCCTCCCCCGGCTCCGACCCGCAAGCCCCCTCCGCTCGATGCGATTGTGCTCAACCCCGAGGGCCCCCTTGCGGACTTTGAAGCGCGCGAGGGCCTTTTCGTTTCAGGTGAGGAGGTGAAGCGCGCCCTTGATCAGGGCAAACGCTTCATCCTCATCGATGCCCGCCCCCCAAGCGACTGGGCCAAGGGGCATATTCCAGGCGCCGTGCCTTTTCCCTTTTACGATGCCGAGGCCCTGATCCAATACATCAAAGCGAGCGAGCTTTGGGTGATTGCATACTGTGCCTGCCCTCACGGCGCTTCGGGTCGGGTGGTCGACGCCCTCCACAGGGCTGGGCACAAGCGCGCGGCGATTCTCGATGAGGGGATCTTTTGGTGGATCGAAAAGGGCTATCCGATCGAAATGGGAAGCCTCGAGTGAGTGTGGCACAAAATGGCACACTTTGATTGGTACATGGCTTGCTGTGGATGGCTTCCATGGACAACATCACCACGTTCCGTCCTCGTCATTTTTTGCGGCCCTTTGCAGTATTGGCCTGTGGTTTGGGAGTTGCACCCCTCATGGGGGTGCAGTGCCAGCCAGTGGTTGGCCCTCCACCAAAGGCTTGCTCTGAAGTGTTTGAACCTGTCTGTGGCGTTGATGGCCGTACCTACGGCAACCGTTGTGAGGCCGAGGCGGCTGGAGTCGATGTGGCACATGAGGGAGCCTGTGATGGTTGCCGACCTGTTCGCTGTGGTTGTGCCCATGGCCGCATGGAAATCGACTCCTCGACTGGTTGCCCCTCCTGTCGCTGTGCTCCTTCCTTTTGCATGAACGATGAAGAATGCGGGATTGGAGAGTACTGCGACCGATCGGAGTGCGCAAGTCCATGTGCGCCAGGGGAAATTTGCCCGGATGTGTGTTACGGTACCTGCCGCCTGATTCCTACGGTTTGCCCTGAAATTTACGCACCTGTGTGCGGAGCAGATGGCCGCACCTATGGGAATCGCTGCGAGGCAGAGCGCGCCATGGTGGCTGTGCTTCACGAGGGTGAGTGCAGAGGAGATTGGGTGTGCCCTGAGGTGTATGAGCCGGTATGCGGAGAAAATGGCCGCACCTACAGCAACCTTTGTTACGCCAAGCGGGCAGGAGTCGGCGTGGTGCACATGGGCGAGTGCGAGGGAGATGCTTGCGGTCGCATTGTGTGCA
>JANWYL010000059.1 GCA_025056955.1 Sandaracinaceae bacterium
TGACGGCCGTGGTCGAGGCCGTTCTCGAAGGGCTATGGCAAGGAAAGGAACTTTATGGCATTGAATCAAACTTGATCCTATGCGGCATTCGCAACATTTCCCCCGAGCATTCCCTCGAAATGGCCGAGCTCGCAGTGGCCTATAAGGGCCGTGGAGTTGTGGCCTTTGATCTTGCCGGTTCCGAGTATGACTATCCCCCAAAGCATCACATTGCTGCTTTCCAATTGGTGCGAGACAACAACATCAACGTGACCATCCACGCTGGCGAAGCGTATGGGCCAGCAAGCATCCACCAGGCCATCCACCAGTGCGGTGCTCACCGGATCGGTCATGGCTGTCGGCTTCGGGAAGATGGAGACCTCCTTCACTATGTGAACGATCACCGGATTGCACTCGAGTGCTGCCCAAGCTCAAATGTGCAAACTGGCGCAGTGCGGGATCTCGCCTCCCACCCCCTCAAGCTCTATCACGATCTCGGGATTCGGGTGACGATCAACACAGACAACCGTTTGATTACGGACACGACTGTTTCAAAAGAACTTTGGCTTTGCCACACACAGATGAACATGAATTTTGAGGACATCAAACGCATGATTCTCAATGGTTTTAAGGCCTCTTTCATGCCCTTCCATCAAAAGCAGGCTTGGCTTCGCCGGATAAACCGAGAGCTCTCTCAATTTCAACCTGAAGAGGAAGGGCAAGCCACCGAAAATCCCAACTCTGCTAAACGCTCTCTTGATGAAGGTGAAGAAGAAAGGGAAGCCCAAGAGCTTCTCTCATAGCAATGACAGGGCCAGCCCCAAAAGCGGGCTATGGGATTCGAACCCACGACATCCAGCTTGGGAAGCTAGCGCTCTACCCCTGAGCTAAGCCCGCAACAATCGCAGGGTGTTTTAGGTTCTGGCTTTTAAGTTGTCAAGTTGCTTTTGCAAAGCGCTTGCGAAGGTAGGCGATAATGTCTTTTGATTCCGGCATCCACTCGTCGCCTTGAGGTCGACGGATGCGGAGGACAGGAACTGTACGCATCCCCCTTGCTACCACCAATTCTCTCATGTATTCGGGATTTTTGAGAATGTCGCGAAGCTCGACTTCTACGCCAAGCTCATCGAGGGCTCGCCGCACCCGATGACAATAGACGCATCCCTCGAAGTGATAGAGGATTAAATCATCTGCCCGTTGCATGAGCCCGTCAAGCGAGATAGTGGATTCTATTCAACCATGTCAAGTTGAGCAAGGAGGGGAACGAGGCTCGCCTCTGAGTCGCGGCTAAGCAGCGGCTCAATCACTTGATTCCAAGTTTCTTGGCAACTTTCTGGCTCTGAGGAAATGCAAAAAATAAAGGTGTGGCCCGAGGTCCCTCCAATTTCGCGGCCGTGGATGCTCCGAATGCCTAGCCGCTCTGAGCGAACCGCTCGAACTGCCTCGCCGTACCCTGGGATTTCCCTATCAAGAACTGCCCTCACCGCCTCAGGAGCCACGTCATTGGGCGAAAGCCCCACCCCTCCCACGACCAAAATCACATCAACCAATTCCTCCCCTACCCATGCCCGCAGTTGGGCTTCAAGGGTGCCCAAGTCTGGAGGCAAAGACAATCGCTTGATGACACGGTGCCCCAACTCCTCGCATCGGGCCGCCAGGAAATCTGCTCCCACGTCATCGACTGCTCCATGAGGATGCACTGAAACGATTGCCACTGTTACGAGGCGCGATTCTGGGCTCCACCCTGCGGATTCAATGCCTATGGTATCCCGCCTCATTCTTTTCCTCCGAGAGTCGATACTTATGGGCTGCGCTTTTTTCCTTCTCCATCAACCATCGAAGAAAAGCAACGCCTCCTCCTCCAAAAACCATGGGGAAGCTCAGCCACTGCCCCATTGTGAGGGACCAACCTTGATCAACCCCTTGGGCTTCCTTGAAAAATTCACAAACGAAGCGAAGGGTGAAGTGTAGGCTGAGGATACCACCAAAGCAAACACCTTCTGGCAATGAAGCAAATCTTCTCTGAGCCAACCATTCGGCAAGCACGATTTCGAAGCTGTATAGGATTGCTTCATAGAGCTGGACGGGATGCCTTGGAATTGCATCATAGCGGGCAAAAACAACAGCCCAGGGCAAATTGCTTGGACGGCCAACCAACTCCGAATTGAAGAAATTTCCAAGTCTTACAAAGGGATAAACCCACACGCTTGCAAGGATTGAAGCATCAGCATAGCGCCAAAAGGAAATTCCCGAGGGCTTCTTCTTCCAGCGCCAAAAAAGGTAGAGACCTGCAATTGCCCCAAGTGCTCCACCGTGACTCGCCAAGCCAGAGCCGAGGTTCCAGAAGCGGCCGATCACCCAGGATTGGCGCTCTTCGTCCCATCCAAACCTCAAGTCGCTGAAGCCGTGTGGCTCATAGAAGGCAAGGTGCAGGTAGTGAGCCCCCACCAACATGCCGACACTGGACCATAGAAGAACCGGCAGAGCATCGCCTGGCGGCAGTTCAAAGCGAGGGAAGCAGCGCCGCCCGGCCCTCCAAGCCAGCCAAAGGCCACATCCAAAAAGAAGCGTATAGTAACGCAGCTCAAGTGGAGGCCAAGCTGCAATGATTGGATCGAGTTCCCATCGCACAGGGATGCGTCTAGCTGCCCAAACAAGGTTCGCAATTCGAAAGCGCTTCAAACCTGTTTTTTCTCCGTGAAATCAAAAGAACGCCAAAAAAGCAAGGAAAGCAAACCCACAAACGCCCAAAGATAGCTGGAAAGGTGGGCGCCTAGCGCGATCGATACTGCTGTGACTGCCTCGATTTGCAAAGCCTGGGCCGCAAGCTCAAAGGTCAACTCACCTGTCCCAATCTGCCCGGGCACGAGCACTCCAGTCGCTGCCCCAAGAAGGTGAATTCCCTCAAGCACAAAAGGAGTTGCCCCTTCGATGCTCACGCCGAGGGCTTTGGCCAAAACGGCGTGCTGGAGGCTTTGCGCAGTGCGCCCGAGCATCATCGCCACCACAGGAAACCATGGAAGTGGCGGAAACAGTCGAGACGAATCAAAAAACCGAATAACTGCCTCCCTTAAGCGGGGAAATCGAAGCACGATCCCCTCGATGGGGCTTCGCAAAAGCGTTGCGGCCCTCAAGCCGAAGGCTGCAAGCGCAAGGGTCGAGCCATGGAGCACAATCGCCCACCCCAGCCAACTTGCGCCAAGCTTATGGAGCGTGACGACTCCGCACAACAAGGCAAAAATCGCACTTGATGCAAAAACGAGGGCCTGATTGATCGCGGCCATCGCTGTTGCAACTGAGCCGCCAATTGTGCGTTGAAAAAGGAGCGCCTTGAGGGCTTCTCCGGCTGCACGGCCAGCAGGCAAAAGGTTCATGACCGCGTGAGCCATAAGCTGAGCCTGAAGGAGTGGCCTCCAGTTGAGCTTTCGACCAACCTCTCCGAGCACGAGCCGCGTGGACCAGGCATCGCAGGCAATCCTCAATCCATCTAACAAAAAGGCAATGGGTAAAGACCAAGCCATCGCTTGAAATGCGTTGAGGAGCCGCTCTTTGCCGATGCGTGCGAGCACGTGAGCAAGGAGAAGAAAACCAGCGAACGCCCCTCCCCACTGGATCGCATCGCGCCAATTTTTTCCCCCGCTTGGGATTGATCGTTTGAGCAACGTGCTCACAAGACGCGCTCCTCAATGGGCGTAGGGCTCCCCCCGCAGCATCGAAAACGCGCGATAGATTTGTTCATAGAGCAGGAGGCGTGCGATTCGATGAGGAAAAGTCATTGGCGAAAGGGAAAGACGCAAGTCTGCTGCCTCCGCCAACTCCCTGGGCAAGCCATACGCTCCGCCAATTAGAAACATCGCTCCTTTCGCCCCGAGCTCAAGCCTCATCATGAATTCGGCGAATGCCCTCGAGTCCATCATCCGCCCGTCAATCTCCAGGGCCACGCGGTAGCCCCATGAGGACCAGTGGCGCTTGACCTTGCGGGCGACCGCCTCCTCCGGCCCATCTTCGATTTCGATTTCCTCAAAACGCGCATACCGGCGAATCCGCTTCGCATACTCCTCGAGCATGGCCCGAAGCTCCGGCTCCTTGGCGCGGCCAATCGCAATGACGAGAAGACGCATCAACTCTGAGCAGTGCCTCCTTGCAATTTGAATCCTTCGTCAACTTTGAATCCTTCCCCAACCTTCACCTGATTCGCATCAAGCCAAAGGGACTCGAGTGCATAATAGGCCCGCACATCTTCGTGGAACACATGTGCGATCACATCGCCCCAATCCACAAGGACCCATTTGGCGTTGGGAAGCCCTTCCACGCTCAAACAACGCAAGCCACATTTCTTTTCAACTTCTTCAACGATCCCTTCTGCAATTGAACTCACTTGCCGATCGCTATGGCCGCTCATGATAACGAGGTAATCGGTATAACTCGCCTTTCCCACAAGCTCGATGATGAGAACGTTGCTTGCCTTCTTCTCAAGTGCGGCTTCTGCCACCGCAAAAGCAAGTTCGCGAGAACGTTTTTTTGCAGCTTGATCCCCTCCCCTCCTTCTTCTTCCACTTTTTGGCCTGCGATCGCCCTTCGATTTTGATTCTCGCGACTCAGGAGCTTGGGCCAACTCCTCCAATTCCCCCTCTTTCCCATCACGAAGAAAAGCATCTGAAACCGTCGTGCGCCTTTTCACACCACCTCCAGCACTTTGATAACCACAACAAAACTATTTTCCCATTTTCCTCTGCGGTCAACTGCGGTCAACTGCGGTCAACTTCTGATTTGTACAGCGATTGGGTAATCCTTTGCGCAGGCCGAGGCCCATCCGCCACCTAAAGGTGGCAGTTTTGTGAAAAGGCTTGGATTTCTTGCAATCTTCTTAAGCAGTGGTTTTTGAAGGCATTGGCTTGGCTCAGCAATTGCTCAATTCATTTGGCATTTGAGATGGGCTCGTGTATGCATGAAGGAGAGCGTGCGATGAGTGGTTCAGCCGAAGCCTGCATGTCCTCCTCTCACCCCGCATCCTCTCAAGTGCCGTCTCCTTCTTCGACTGAGAGCGAAAGGCCAAACCCCATTCGAGGTGCCTATCCTCCTTGGAGGCGAGGCCCCAAGGAACTGCTCGAAGCGACAAAGCCTTTCCAACAAGAAGATCGGAAGCGCAGCTGGTGGCACGTGGTTGAGACATTTGGCGCTTACTTCACCCTTCTGGCCATCTGCGCCCTGGCACCTTGGTGGTGGGTGAGGCTTTTCGCGTCCATTGTGCTCGGCCTTGTGATCGTGCGTGCCTTTATCCTCTACCACGACTTTATGCACCTTTCGATTTTGCGGGGAAGCACACTGGCCAAGTGGATTTTCTATGCTTTTGGGCTCTATGTGCTCACCCCCCCCACCGTGTGGCGTGCCACCCACAACTACCACCATGCCCACACCGCCAAAATCGTTGGCTCCCATGTTGGGAGTTACCTCATGGTGACAACCGAAATGTGGAAATCGATGAATTGGAAAGAGCGGCTCATGTACAAGCTGATCAGGCACCCAATCAACATTGTTTTGGCTTACCTTACGGTCTTCGCGATCGGAATGAACCTCTCTCCTTTTTTCCGCAACCCTCGCAAGCACTTTGATGCCGCGGTTGCTCTCCTCGCGCATGCTGCCTTGCTTTTTGCTATCACCATGGTGTGGGGCTGGGAGATGACCCTATACACCACAATCATCCCATTCTTTGTGGCAATGATGTTGGGTGCTTATCTGTTTTATGCCCAGCACGACTTCCCAGAAATGTACGTGCAACCAAGAGAAACGTGGGAATACACAAGAGCCGCCCTTGAGAGCTCAAGCTATATGGAAATGGGCCCAATCATGAGGTGGTTTACGGGTAATATCGGGTATCACCACGTCCACCACCTGAACCCGGGGATCCCTTTCTACCGCTTACCCGAAGTGATGGCCGCAATTCCTGAACTCCAACACCCTCGAGGTAAAACCTCGCTTCATCCCCGTGACATCATGCGCTGCTTTTCTGTAAAGTTATGGGATCCCCAAAAAGAGCAAATGGTTGGTTATCCGGATGATTAGTTGCAATGACTCCCACAAGAGTGAGTTGATTGCACCCGCATAACGATGGGATAATTGGCTGTCGCTTTTCACCATCACCCAAAACCGAGGAAGGTATGCAGGAATACCAAGAGGCAATGCTCAAAGCTCTCGTGGCAGTGGCGTGGGCAGACGGACGGGTTGAAAAGGGAGAAAGCGAAGTGATCGAGGCGTTGATCGATGCCTTTGAGCTCTCAAAAGAAGATGCTGACTCGATTCGTCAGTACGCCCAAGAGCCACGTGGCCTTGAAGACATTCCCCTCACTGAGTTGTCTGCAAGCGATAGGCGCCTTTTGCTTCAACACGCTGTGACGATCACCTATGCGGATGGGAAGCAAAGCCCGGAAGAAGAAGCCCTTCTTTGGAAACTCGCTGAACTTCTGCGCATCCCGCGAGAGGAAAGCGAAAGAATCTTTGCCGATGCCAAATCGAGAATTGAGCGCTTGCTTCCTTTGCTAAACGGTTAATCCCAAAGCGCAATCTTGTTTTTTGAGCTTCTTATGGTTTTTGGGTGCTTTCCTCGTATGCACGCCTTGTAAAAAGCCAATTCAAAATCGAACTCGAAGCATCCCGTAAATCCTCGATGGCAAGATACAATGCTGGAACAATAAAAAGAGTGGTGATTGTGCAAAACAAAACACCAAATCCAAGGCTAATTGCCATTGGAATCAGAAATCGCGCTTGAACGGACGACTCGAAAATCATCGGTGCCAATCCAAAAAAAGTTGTGATTGAGGTAAGCAAAATTGGACGAAATCGACGAATGCCTGCACCCCTGGCCGCCTCAATTGGGCTTAGCCCCCCTTTTCGCAGTTCATTTGTGGCATCGACATACACAATTGAGTCATTGACAGCAACGCCAGCCAATGCAACCATGCCCATTAAGCTCATAAGGCTTAAATCGTAGCCAAGCAAAATGTGGCTAAAAACAGCTCCTGCAGCTGCAAATGGAATCGCACTCATGATGATGAGCGGCTGAACATAGCTCCGAAATGGAACGGCCATCATCGCGTACATTGCAACGAGTGCCAAAATGAAACCGTAGCGAAGTGCAGCAAGCGACTCATCTTGGCGTTGGCGGTCTCCCCCGGGATCAACTTTGAGAGATGGAAAGCGGGATTGAAGTTTTGGAACGACGTTTTTAAAGGCTTGATCCGTGATTGCATTTGCATTTGCTCCTTCTTTGATGTCTGCGCTGATCCGGATAATCCGCTTGCCATTCACACGCTGAATCTTTGTGTATGCGTGACCGATTTGTATCGTTGCAGCTTCGCTTAATGCAATTTCTCCCCCAGTGGGTGTTCGGATGAGAAAGCGCTCAAGAGTGGCGAGTGTTTCGCGCTCTTCCTTGCTGCGCCGGACCATTACTTTGAACTCATTTCTTCCCTTTTGATCACGAAACGCCTCAATCCCGAAAAATGCACTCCGAAGTTGGCGCCAAAGCTCGAATTCGCTGAGGCCCAATGCCTTCGCACTCATTTTCAAGCGTAAGTTGATTTGCGGCTTTCCTGCCTCAAGTCCATCATCAACGTCTCTCACACCATCAAAACGCGCAAGCTCTGATGCCATTTGACGGGCAGCCTCTTCCAAAACCAATGGCTCTGGATGGGACAAAATGAACTCAATTGCTTTTGATGAAGGCCCAGCAAGCGAATAATCGATTTGAAATGAATCGACCCCCGGCAAATCGCCAATCCGCTCGCGCCATTTTTCGGCAAACTGCTTGGCAGAAAAGGAACGTTGATCCATCGGGACAAGCTGAATCGCCACCTGCGCAAGGTGACTGCCCGCCACTGATTCCGCCGGTCTTGGCCCCCCAGTTGAAAACGTGGATCCAACCATCGAAAAAATCCCCCGCTCAACTTTTTGTGAGCCGGCCAAATCGCGTAAGGCTTGGATTCCTGCTTGCAAAACCTTTCGCTCGATCGCCTTGGTTTGATCAATCGAAACCCCAAATGGCATTGCGATCTTTGCTGTGACAATGTCTGCATCAATTTTAGGGAAGAAAGTGAAGCCGATTCGGCCACCAGCCACTAATCCTAGAGCAAGCAAGAGAACTGCAATTCCTATTGATAGTGTCAAATATCTGAAGGAAGTTGCAAAGCGTTGAGCTGGTGAATATATCGACAACACGAACCATTCAAGGCATTTTTGAAAGATATTTTGAAGCGATTTAAAAAAGCTAAAAAAAATGTTTTGACTTTCAACAGAATGAGCCAAGTGTGCTGGAAGAATGAAAAGAGACTCAAAAAGCGAGATCAAAAGCACGCAAATCACAACCACAGGAATATGATAGAAAAACTTTCCCATCATTCCTGGAACAAAAATCAACGGAACAAAAGCCACGACAGTGGTGAGAACGGAAAATACAACAGGCACTGCCACTTCTTCCACGCCGTCAATTGCAGCTTGCAACCTTTGTTTCCCCTTTTGACGATGATGATAAATCGCTTCCCCAACAACAATTGCGTCGTCAACAACAATTCCAAGCGTTAGGATAAATGCAAAAAGAGAAATCATGTTGATCGTGACATCGAATGCTGGCAAGAAAAACAAAGATCCGATCACCGATGTTGGAATTCCCATTGCAACCCAAAAAGCCAGTTTCAGTTCCAAAAAGAGGGCCAATGCAACCAACACAAGAATCAAACCTTGGATGGCATTTTTGCGCAAAAGCTCAATTCTTGCTGCAAAAACCTCTGAGCGATCTCCCCAAATTGCAAACTGAACACCTGGAGGAAGGGAGGAAGCTTTTTCTTCCGCGTATTGACGAACCCTTCGCGCGATTTCGATCGGCCGCTGATCTCCCACGCGGTACACCCGGACCATAATCGCTCGCTTTCCATTGTAGAAGGCTTCGATGTCCTCCTCGCGGAAGCCCTCGTGGACCTTTGCCACGTCGCCAACGCGAAGAAGCGAACCATCGCGATTGACACGAATTGGAATGTTTCGGATGTGCTCCGCGGTGCGGCTTCGCGCCTGCACACGCAAAAGGATTTCTCCATTTTCGCTTCGAATGGATCCGCTTGGAAGCTCGATCGAATCCGCACGAATTGCATTTGCGATTTCCTCTAAGCGCAAAGCGTGGGCCCGGAGCTCTTCCTCGCGAATTTCGACGCTCACTTCAAAGGGACGAACCCCGCCAAGCTCAACCGTCGTGATTTCCGGAAGCTCGAGCAATTCATCCCTTGCCTGTTCTGCAATTGCGCGGAGCAAAGGCTCTTCGACATCGCCATAGACGATGAGCGAGATGGCTTCGCCACGGGTGGTGGCCAGGGCGATCAAGGGCCGCTCGACCTCTCCTGGGAAGGAGGTAATCCGAGAAAGCGCGTTTTGGACGTCGGAAAGCGCCTTCCGGCCATCACTCCCTCTCATCAGCTCGACCGTGATGACAGCTCGCCCTTCTGAAGCGGTGGACCGCACTTCTTTGACGCCATCGAGCCCCCTTACCGCCTCCTCAACTGCCAGTATCACGCCCTGTTCCACTTCCTCTGGGCTTGCGCCAGGATAGTCAACGTAGATGAGAACCATGTCGAGCTCGGCTTCGGGGAAAACTTCTTGACGAATTTGAGGCAAGCTAAGGAGCCCAGCTGCAAGGAGAAGGACCATGAGGACATTTGCAGCCACAGGGTTCTGGGCCATGCGACGCAACCAATTGCGCCGCTCAAGGGGAGGCAATTGGGGCTCCACATCGATTTGCTTCATTTTGGACTCCTTTCAATCAAACAACGAGCTACTCGGCTTCGCGCAAGGGCAAGCCTTCGATTGGCGTGGCAATCGGTGAAAGAATGACCTTGTCTCCTGGGTGAAGGCCTTCCCGAACGAAAACGCTATGTTCTTCGCGGTGGGCAACTTCCACCTTTTGGATATGGAGTTGATCGTCCTTCAAAATCCAAAGGACATCGCCTTCGTGCAAAGCGCTTCTTGGAATTTCAAAAACCGAGCGCGCAAGGCCAGCATCAATCTCCACTCGCACGTAGGCACCAAGGAGCAAAGGAGGGCCAGGACGAACCAAGCCCAAGGGATCTGGAATTTCCACAAGGACACGGGCCATGCGGCTTGTGGGCTCATAGTCGCCAAGGAGCCTCACCACCCTCCCCTCCCTTTCGATCGTGTCTTGGCCAAATTCTTGGGTAACTCGCGCTCGGAGATCGAGAAGGAGGCCCCTTGGGGTTGAACGGATGAGTGGGCGAATCGCCTCGAAAGGCACTGCCACCTGGGCCCAAAAGGCACTCACATCAACAAGGGTTGCAAGTCGGGCAGGGGGAGAGACAAGCTGGCCCACCTGAACATTCGAATCGCGCACAAGGGCATCGAAAGGCGCTCGAAGCACTGTGCGCTCAAGGACCCGCTTTGCCTGGGCCACTTCGCCTTCGAAGGCCTCAATTTGGGCACGAATTGCCCGAAGGTGAGGCTCGCGCAGGGCAAAAGAGCGGGCCTCGGGATTTGGAGGAGAAAACGATCGCAGCTCTCCCTCGAAAAGGGACCATTCCCTTTGGGCAAGCTCAGCCCGATGTTGCTCGCTCTGAAGCTGCAAGCGTTGGGCCTCAAGTTGGGCTTGTGCCCGAATCAGAGCGCCTTCGAAATCGCGAGGGTCAATGCGCAAAAGGACTGAGCCGCGGGAAATCACGCCACCTGGAACGAGATCAGGGTGACGCTCAACGACGCGGCCACTGAGCTCGGTTTGGAGGATGAGCTCACGGGCTGGGATGACAATGCCATAGGCACTCAGACGCACTGGAAGGTCATAGGGAGCGCCAAGGCGCAACACCTGCACTGGAATTGCGCTTTGAGAAGGGCGCTGGCGAGATGGAAGAGGACGTGTGGCCACAAGGTACCGGTGCACGCCAACCCCTCCCGCAATCACCAAAAGGGAAAGTAAAACCTGAAGCACACCCTTCTGCCAAAAGGGGCGCAAAAAACCCGATCGCGGTGATATCAAATCACCTCGGTTGAGATCGCCACGTGTCAAGATTTCACCTCCCTTTTTACCTTGACTCAGTTGCCTTGCGGGGAGATGGCACACTCAGGTCTTTCGTCCAGCTCCCTCCAAGGGAACGGTAAAGCTGGATCCGATTCGAGATCCATTGCCGCTTGGCAGTGAGCAGCGCCTGCTCGGCTTGCTCAAGGGCATTTTGCGCCATAAGAACTGGCAAGTAGCCATCGAGCAATCCAGCTGCATAGCGCTCTTTGGCGTTCTCGAGGTTCAAGCGCGCGACTTCGGCCCGCGCATGCAAGATTTGGAGCTGTTCTTGGATGCGCTTTTCTTGAGCCAGGGCCGACTCGACCTCCTGCACGGCCGTCACCATGGCTTGGGCCAGTTGCTCAATCCGTTCCCATAGCACGGCCTCATTTTGCATGATGACTGCCTCCCGCCGCCCCCCATCCCAAAGTGGCCCAACAATTGAAGCCACAATGCCATAAACGAATGATTGGAAAAGATTCGCGAGCTCAGGCGAGGAAAAACCAAGGCTCCCTGAGAGGGTGAGACGCGGCAAGCGGTCGGCGATGGCCAAGGCCACCCGATGGTCCGCTGCCTCGACACGCAAACGGGCAGCACGAAGATCTGGGCGTTTGAAAAGCAAATCGAGCGGGATCCCAAGGTGCGGAAGAGGTAGCACTCCAGGCAGCTCATCTCGATCGGGAGGCACAATGGCTTCTTCTGGCATCTTCCCAAGCAAAATCGCCAATCTGGCCTGTGCACGAAATTCTTCGGCATGTGTCAGTGGCAACTGGGCACGCAGGGCCTCGTTTTGGCTGCGCTGGGTCAGCCACTCGCTAAGCGAAGCAAGCCCTTTCTCAAAGCGCTGGCCGATGAGTTCGAGAAGCCTCTCGCCGAGGTCAAGTTGTCTCTCTAGGGACCTGCGGAGTGCCCGCTGATAGACCACAGCAAACCACGCCTCCACCACATTGGCGGTGAGCGTCATGGCCACGGCCTCAATGTCTGCACGAGCGGCCATCACATCCGCTCGCGCGGCCCGTGATTGGCTGCCAATTCGATCCCACACATCAAGCTCGTAGCTCACAGGCAAGGAAATCGAGAAAGAGTCGTTTTCGAATTCGCGTACCCCGACAGGAGGTGGAAGCACCCGTACCGATCGCCTGCGACCAACATCGACTTGAGCGCTTGCTTGTGGCCACCACGAAGATTCAACTTGACGCGCCACTGCTTCGAGCTGATGAAGCCGTGCCCATGCCACACGCACCTCAAAGCCGTCTTTCACCGCTCTTTCCACAATTTCGTTAAGCCTCTCGTCTCCAAATTGTTCCCACCACCTGTCTGTCACAGGCCCTTGCTCCCCACCCACCACACCCCATGCCTTCGGCATCTCAACCCCAAAAGGCAAAGGCGAGCGCATCACGGAGCGAGGTACACAAGCAAATTCCACAATCAAAGCAAAAACTCCAAAAAGCCTTAAGCCTCTCTTGAGCATGTTAAAGGTGCTTGCAATTACAACAATCTTTCGGCAATTTTATTCCAAAGCCACTGGTGGCTTCTTGCCACTTCTTCCTCCCAGGCATGGCATATTCTCATCTCCCTCCCTTACCTCAAGAACCCAGAAAGAAGCTTCCCCTTATTTCGATCCCCGGCCTTGTTTTAAAGAGCCTGCGTGAGGGTGCTCGACTGGTTTATGTGGACAACTGGGACTTGATGCACCTCTGGGTTGCCCCCATCTTTTTAACCCTCTGTGCAGTCATCGCCGGCCTGTCTTTGGCCGGATTCATCGAAAAAAGGCTTCTCGCCGAGCTCAAGCTCTCCTCAATTCGCTGGTTGCCTGGTGTCATATTGACAGTCGGCGAATTTCTGCTCCGTCTATCCCTTTGGTTCATTTTACGGGCACTTGCCTTGTTGGGAGCAATTCTCATCGGCCAGGTGCTTGCTGTGCCTTGGAACAGTCGGCTTTGCGAAGTGCTTGACGCGCGATTGAACCACCTTGAAATTCCCAACTTTTCCATCGCGCGTGGGTTGGCTGATTTGATCTTTGGGGCTGCTGTGACGGCTGTCTTGCTCGCTGTGAAAGCCTTTATTTTTGTTGCATCTCTTCT
Source organism: Sandaracinaceae bacterium (assembly GCA_025056955.1). Classification (GTDB taxonomy): domain Bacteria; phylum Myxococcota_A; class Polyangia; order Polyangiales; family Sandaracinaceae; genus JANWYL01. The sequence continues at coordinate 13,108 of JANWYL010000059.1, forward strand.
CTGCCCCCCAACTGGCTTTCTGTGGATGGTTACTGGGTTGATTGTCAATTCAATGGAGCTCGGTTGGAGCCAGCTCGAAGCTCCCCTCTCTCATCGTGGCTTGGGATTTGGAGAGCGCCTCAGGTGGTGCCTCGATTTTTGGCCAGTGGTGATGGGTTTGGGTCTGGTCATGCAACTCTTTCTTTGGCTACCAGTCGTGCAGCTTCTGCTCATGCCCTTGGGAGTTGGGGCGTCTCTCTCTCTCCTTCGGCACCTTGAAGCAAAAGGTCATGCATCGTTTCCTCAGAAAAGGGCACAACTTCCTATCGGGCCTTAGGGCCAGGATGTCCAGTGGGCTTCGATCACCCTCTCCCTCCCCCCTAGATCACGATGGAGTTGTACAATTGAGTAGCCCCTCTCTTGGCATGCCCTGATGATTCTCTGCCCCTGGCCGTGACCGATTTCGAGAAGAAGCACACCCCTTGGGTTGAGTCGCTCAGGTGCCTCGCTAAGCAAGCGCAAAATGAGCTCATGGCCCTCTGGCCCCCCCACCAAGGCTTCGCGCGGCTCATACTTGACAATTTCCGGTGCACATGAAGCCCACTCTTTTTCTGAAAGATAGGGAAGATTGGCGACAATGAGATCAAACCGCTCACCTTCACCAAGCTGAGCCAATAGATCCCCTGCGAGCAAGCGCACTCGACAGAGCAAGGTGGAATCATCTTTGGCAAGTCGTTCGAGGTTTCGACGCGCAACCATCAGTGCCCGATGGCTCCGATCGATGAGGGTGAGTTCTGCCGATGGAATCTCGCAAGCAAGCGTCAAACCAATCGCGCCGGAACCGGTTCCCACATCAACGACGCGCAGTCGCCTTTCGAATTTTTCCTTAGCCGGTCCAGCATGGGGCCGCTCAGCGCTTTCTCGAAGCTGAGAAGCATCAAAACGCCTTGAAGGCCTTAAATCCTTGAAAATCTCTAAAGC